>JAHLFH010000007.1 GCA_018883885.1 Candidatus Faecalibacterium intestinavium
CTTCCGGCCCTCCCGGCCCTGACGGCAGGCGCGGTAGATTTCCCCGGCGAGGGCCCGCTGGCCGGGGCGGTAGGCCGGGTAGGGGAAGGCAAGGGCCCGCAGGCTTTCCTGCCGCCGTCCGGCCCAATCCAATTGCCGTCTGGCCCAGGGGGCGTAGTCCAGCAGCAGCCGGTCGAGGAATTCTTCCAGCTCCGCCAGCGCAAAGGACCGCTGGAACCGGACAATCGTTTCCTCGTCCACCTGAAAATAGGTCAGCCGGACGTCCAGCCGCTCAAGGTTCTGCTGGCGGCCATAGAGGGCGGCGTAGACCATCCCCTGGGCCCAGTGGCAGGGGTTCATCTCCTCCGTGATCTCGGCGGAAGGGCGGGCGGTGGTCTTGATCTCGTCCAGGACGGTCCGGCCCTCCTCCTCGAAGATGCCGTCGGCCCGGCCCTCGAGGGCATACTCGATGCCGCAGACGGTGCGGGTGAACCGGAGGGGAACCTCGGCGCGGTAGCCCTCGCCGGCCTGCTTTTGGAGGCGGCGATGGATGCGGGCGCCCTCGTTGGCCCGGTCGAAGCCCGCGAAACGGCTGTCGATATCGCCGCCCTCCAGCAGGAATTCCACCAGCTGGCGGACGGCAAGACGAATCTGGGCCAAAGCGTTCACCTTCCTTTTTCTTATGAGTTACAAACTGCCAACCTGGTAAGGAACCCGGGGCAAGCACCCAACTCCCAAAAGCCTCAGCCGGGGTCTGGGGGGTCCCAAAGTTCCTGCTCCCAGAAGCCTTATCGGGGGTTTGGGGGGGTCCCAAAGTTCCTGCTCCCAGAAGCCTTATCGGGGGTTTGGGGGCGTCAGCCCCCAAGTTCCTTAAATGGGAGGGTGGGTGGGTTTAAAATGATAAAGCAGGGCCTTTCCGAATCTCAAAGTTTGGGAACTCTGGCTGCCCAAGGCTCCCTCCTTGAGGGAGCTGTCGAGCGCAAGCGAGACTGAGGGAGTCAGCTCCCAGAGTTTGGGAATTCTGGCCGTTTAGCTCAACCGCCCTGCGGTGTTTTTCCAACTGCATCTAAAGGCAAGGCTTGATACGAAAGTCCCAGAGCGGGGTGAGGGAGGGGATTTCGATTCCCCTCCCTACACCCCCTCTGGACTCCCCCTACCCACCCTTAAACGACCAGGGCTCTGCCCTGGACCCGCTATAAGAAGACTGCACTCCGCCCGGGGCCACCGCCCCGGACTCAGGGCGGGGCCTTTGGCCCCAGAGTCCGGGACGACGGCGCCGACGCTCCGTGCCGATTGGGGAATAGCCCGCGCAGGGCGGGCGGATGCCCCCAAGAGTGCTTCTGTTGGCCTGTCAGGAGGGGGTTGCAGGGTCAAGCTCCAGCAGCCCGGCGCACTGGCGGGTGACCTGCTCCACCTTCGAGAAGTCCACCGCGGCGCGGTAGTAGCTCTCCAGCTCGTCGTGGCAGGCCTTGGCCTGGGCCATCAGGGCGACGGCCTGCTGAATCAGCTCCTGGGCGGCCCGGGTGTTGAACCGCAGCCGGGCGCGATAGGCCGCCAGATTTTCTTTGTCCAGGAAGCGGGCGCAGCGGACGGTCTGCTGGCCGGGCAGGGCCACCGGATGCCAGCTGTTGTCGGTCAGGAACGCAAGGCCCAGGGAGGGGATCAGGATGTGGTCGATCTTCTCGTCCGGGTGGATGGCGCAGGGGCAGGTGATGATCTCGTACCCCCGGGCCAGCGCCTCGGCCCGGATCAGCTCCAGCAAAAGCCGGGACACCGCGCCGTATTCGTCCCGAAAGACGATGAACCGGTCCGCCAATGCGGCGGCGGTGGCGGAGTAGAACACCGGCCCTTTGGGGGTGATGGCCGAGAGCAGCCGCATCTGCTCGGCGGGGCGGCCCCCGGTGCGGGGGAGAAGCCGGGCGCACAGGCGCTTGACGTACCGGCGGACCTTCTCGAAGTTGGTGCTGCACCCGGCGGTGCGGCGGCTGTCCAGCAGCAGGCTGCCCGCCGAGGTGATATACCGCGCGGCCCGCCCCCGGAGGAGGGAATTCTGGGCGAACAGGGCCTTGACCTCCTCCCGGTGGGCGTGGAGGGCCGCGCTGTCGATGGTGTGGTAGAGGCTGACGACGATCTCGTCGGCGCCGGGGGCGGCGGGCTCGAGGGTGTGGGGGGCGGTGGCGTCCACGATGGCGGCCTTTTTGCCGCAGAACACCACCCCGTCCAGGCTGTCCGGGTCGCTGGAGCAGTGGATGCGCTGGACCGGCCCGGCGGCCTGTTTCGCCAGGGTTTTCATCAGGGTGGATTTGCCGCAGCCGGGCCCGCTTTTGATGAGATACATCTGGATGCCGGGCTCGGCCGTCAGCTCCTCAAAATACCCCCGGAAGCCGGAGGGGGTGGTGGTCCCAAGGAAAAAATCAACGGGTTTGGAAGAAACATGATCCATAATTGAGCACCTCGCTTTTGGCACAGGGTATGCAAAAACGAAGCGCTCTGCCACAGCGGCCCGGCGGGCGCAGAAGGGAAAGGTCAGGCGTAAGTGTGGGCGCAGACCTCCCGAATCTTCCGGCGCAGGGCGACGAAATCGCCGAAGGCGTCGGGCTTGTGCTGGGGCTGGCGGAGCAGGGCGGCGGGGTGGAAGGTGCCCATGAACCAGACGCCCCCCTTTTCGATGAATTCGCCGTGCTCTTTGGTGACCGAGAAGTCGGGGCGGATCATCTGCTTTGCGGCCACCCGGCCCAGACAGACCACGATTTTGGGCCGCAGCAGCCGGAACTGCTCCCGCAGCCAGGGCATACAGGCTTCGGCCTCCTGGGGCAGGGGGTCCCGGTTCTGGGGCGGGCGGCACTTGACGATGTTGGCGATATAGCAGTTTGCGGCGCGGTCCAGGTCGATGGCAAAGAGATACTTGTCCAGCAGCTGGCCGCTGCGGCCCACAAAGGGCAGGCCCTGCTCGTCCTCGCTCTGGCCGGGGCCTTCGCCCACAAACAGGACCTCGGCGTCGGCTGCGCCCTGCCCAAAGACCACATGCTGCCGGGTCTGGGCCAGCGGGCAGCGGGTGCAGGCCAGGCACTGGGCCTGCAAAGTGTCAAAATCCATGGGGGAAAACGCTCCTTTTGCAATCGGACGGCGCAGGGGGGCGCGGCCCCGATGCGGTCCGGGATACTACATACTATAACACAGGGGAGGATGTTTTTAAACCCTTCGGGCCGCTTCCCGGGCGGCTGGAATTCCCAAACGCTGAGATTTGGGCAGGCCCTGCGATATCATTTTAAACCCGCCCACCCGCCCAAATAAGGAACCCGGGGGCTGACGCCCCCGGACCCCCGCTGAGGGGGGCGCAGCAAAAAAGCCGCCGCAGGTGCATTGCGCATCCGCGGCGGCCTCGCCGTTTATTCAGCCCAGCAGGGCAGGGGTCTTACTTGACCAGAAGGACGTCCTGGCCCTGGGTGACCTTGCCGGTGGCAACCGGCTCGACGCTTGCAAAGTCGTCGGTGTTGGTGATGACAACGGGGGTGGTCAGCTTGTAGCCCGCCGCGGAGATGGTCTCCATGTCGAACTTCAGCAGCAGCTGGCCCTTCTTGACCTTGTCGCCCACCTTGACCATCGGCTCGTAGCCTTTGCCCTTCAGCTCGACGGTGTCTATGCCGACGTGGATCAGCACTTCCAGGCCGTTGTCGCCGGTCATGCCGATGGCGTGCTTGGTCTCGGCCACCTGCTCGATGGTGCCGTCAAAGGGAGCAACCACTTCGCCCTTGGCAGGCTCGATGGCGCAGCCCTTGCCCAGAGCTTCGCTGGAGAAAACGGGGTCCTCGAGCTCGGAGAGGCTGCGGATCTCGCCTTCCAGAGGAGCGCCGACGATCTTGTCGCCTGCGGGAACGGCAGCCTTGGGGGCTTTCTCAGCCGCGGGGGCGGGGGCAGCCTTCTTCTTGTTGGGCTCGTCCTTGTAGGTGAAGAAGACCAGCACAAAGCCCAGGACAAAGGCGACAGCCGTCCAGACGAAGGCCCAGATCATGCCGCTGATGTCGTTGTTGGCGGGGTTGACGTAGGCGGTGTAGCCAAAGACGCCCAGGCCGCCCATCATGTAGCTGGTGACGCCGGAAGCCATCAGGCCCGCGCCTGCGATGGCGGAAGCCACACAGGTCATGATGAAGGGGGTCTTCTTGGGCAGGGTGATGCCGTAGATGGCAGGCTCAGTCACGCCCGCAACAGCAGAGATGAAGGCGGGGGCGCAGAGGCTGCGGGTCTTGGAGTTCTTGGTCTTGATCCAGATGGCCAGCACGGCGCCGGTCTGTGCGAAGGTGGTGCCGAACATACCGGTCAGGGTGGTGCTCAGGCCGTTGACGGCCAGGTCGTTGATGGCCATGGGGACCAGGGCCCAGTGCAGGCCGAACATGACCAGCACCTGCCACAGTGCGCCGACAATCAGGCCCATCAGCAGGCCGCTGGCGTTGGACAGGAAGGTGAAGAATGCGCCCAGCAGATCCGAAGCGATGGAGGCGATGGGGCCGATGACCCACAGGGTCAGGCAGAAGGTGACGGTGCAGGTGATGAGGGGCAGGGCGAACATCTTGATGGTGTCCGGGATGTACTTCTTGTACAGCTTCTCAAACCAGGCTGCAAAGGCCACCGCGCAGATGATGGGGATGACCGAGGAAGAATAGTTGCCGGAAGAAGGCATGGTGACGGGGATGGCGAACAGGCTGGAAATGTCGTAGCCGCTGATCATGTAGGGGTACAGCAGGCCTGCGCCGATGACCATGCCTTCCAACTCCGGCAGGCCGAACTTCTTGGAAGCGGTGTAGGCCAGCAGGATGGGCATGAAGTAGAAGAAGCCGTCGCCCAGGGAGTAGAGGATGTTGTAGGTCGGGCCGTCGCCTGCCAGAACACCCATCGCGACAAACAGGGCCAGAACGCCCTTCAGGATGCCGGTCGCGGCCAGAACGCCCAGCGCCGGGGTAAAGACGCTGGTGACAATGCTGACGAAGGCGTCCAGGGGGTTGGTTTTCTCCTTGGGCCGGTCGTCGCCGCCCTCCATGGGGCTGCCGTCCACATTGACTGCGCCGCCCGGGGTGATGTGGCCCACAGAGCAGACTGCGTCGTATACGGCGGGGACGTGGTTGCCGATGACCACCATGTACTGGCCGCCGCTCTTGATGACGGTGACAATGCCGTCGGTGTCCATCAGGATGTCGGTTTGGGCCTTGCTCTCATCCTTCAGTTTGAACCGCAGGCGAGTGACGCAGTGGGTCAGAGACAAAATGTTCGACTTGCCGCCTACGTTCTGGATGATGATTCGCGCGAGACCATCATACTTGTTCATAAGCTCTTTCTCTCCTTTGCTTGTTTTGCGGCGCGGTTCCCGAGGAGACAGGGCCGCAGTTCAGGTTCAATTCTATCACACTTTGGCGGGAATGGGTACATAAAAACTCTTAAGCTGCAGAATTCGTGAGAGTTCATAAAAAAGTTTGAATTCTTTATTAAAATTACTGGCTCTCCGGGCATACAAAAAGCGGCGGGCCGCCGGAGAGGATCTTCCGGAAGCGCCGCCGCAGAAGGGCCGCTTATGGTTTGGGCTGTTTGGGACGTTTGGACTGTTTGGAGGGGCATCCGGAACAGCCGCCGCTGCAATGGGCGCAGTCTCCCCCGCAGGAGGAACCGTGACGGGCCGTCCGGACCACCGCCAGGACAAACAGGACGGCCACTGCCGCCAGCACCAGCCAGCTTGCAGGATTCATGGCCGTTCCCCCTCAGGCAAGGCCCAGCAGCAGGCCCAGGGCGTGGACCGCAAAGGCGGCCAGCCAGGCGATGACGCACTGGGTCAGGGCGGTGAGGGCGGTCGCCCGGGCGCTGCCGGTCTCCCGCCGGACGGTGGCGATGGCCGCCACACAGGGGGTGTACAGCAGGGTGAACACCAGAAACACCAGCGCCGTGAAGGGGGTGAACAGGGTGGGCAGCAGGGCGACGTCGCCCCCCAGCAGGACGGTCAGGGTGGAGACGACGCTCTCCTTGGCGCTGAAGCCGGTGATGAGGGCGGTGGAGACCCGCCAGTCCCCGAAGCCCAGCGGGGCAAAGAGAGGGGCGATCAGCCCGCCGATCATGGCCAGCAGGCTTTCGTCGGCGGTGGGGGCCACGTTGAACCGGAAGTCAAAGGTCTGGAGGAACCAGATGATGACGGTGGCCGCAAAGATGAGGGTAAACGCCTTCTGGATGAAGCCCTTGGCCTTGTCCCAGATCAGCTGCAAAACGCTCTTGGCGCTGGGCAGGCGGTAGTTGGGCAGTTCCATGACAAAGGGGACCGGCTCGCCCTGGAAGAGGGTCTTTTTCAGCAGGAAGGCATAGAGAATGCCGCAGAGCATTCCGAAAATGTAAAGCCCCACCATGACGACCCCCCGCCACTGGGGGGCGAAGAAGGCGCTGACCATCAGGCCGTAGATGGGCAGCTTGGCGCTGCAGCTCATGAAGGGGGTCAGGAGGATGGTCATTTTCCGGTCGCGGTCGCTGGAAAGGGTGCGGGTGGCCATGATGGCGGGCACCGAGCAGCCGAAGCCGATGAGCATGGGCACGAAGCTCCGGCCCGAAAGGCCGATCTTCCGCAGGGCCTTGTCCATGATGAAGGCCACCCGGGCCATGTAGCCGGTGTCCTCCAGGATGGACAGGAAGAAGAAGAGGACCACGATGGTGGGCAGGAAGCTCAGCACGCTGCCCACGCCGTTGAGGACGCCGTCCACCACCAGGGAGTGGACCACGGGGTTGATCTGCCAGGCGGTGAGCCCGGCGTCGATGAGGCCGGTGAGGGCGTCCAGACCGAGGGACATCAGGTCGGACAGGAAAGCGCCGATGAAGCTGAAGGTCATGACAAAGACCAGGGCCATAATCCCGACGAAGCAGGGCAGGGCGGTGTACTTCCCGGTCAGCACCCGGTCGATGGCCACGCTGCGCTTGTGCTCCCGGCTTTCGCGGGGTTTTACCACCGTCTTTTGGCACAGCTGCTCGATAAAAACAAACCGCATATTGGCCAGGGCCGCCTCCCGGTCGAGGCCGCCCTCCTTGACCATCAGGCCGATGATCCGGCTCAGGGCGGCGGTCTCGGCCTCGCTGAGCTGCATGGCCTGCTCGATGAGGGGGTCGTTTTCGATCATCTTGGTGCAGGCGAACCGGACCGGCAGCCCGGCGGCTTTGGCGTTGGGTTCCAGCAGGTGGACGGTGGCGTGGATGCACCGGTGGACCGCCGCGACGGGGTCGTCGGGCAGGCCGCTGTCGGCGCAGAAGTCGATCCGGCCCGGGGCCTCCCGGTGGCGGGCGACGTGGATGGCGTGGTCGATCAGCTCGTCGATGCCCTCGTTTTTGGCCGCCGAGATGGGCACCACCGGAATCCCGAGAATCTCCTCCAGCTCGTTGATTCGGACCGAGCCGCCGTTGGCCCGGACCTCGTCCATCATGTTGAGGGCCAGCACCATGGGGATGCCCAGCTCCATCAGCTGGATGGTCAGATAGAGGTTCCGCTCGATGTTGGAGGCGTCCACGATGTTGATGAGGCCGGTGGGGTGGGTTTTCATCAGGAAATCCCGGGTGACGATCTCCTCGCTGGTGTAGGGGGAGAGGGAGTAGATGCCGGGCAGGTCGGTGACGGTGGCCTCGGGGTGGCTGCGGATGACGCCGTCCTTCCGGTCCACGGTGACGCCGGGGAAGTTGCCCACATGCTGGTTTGCGCCGGTGAGCTGGTTAAAGAGGGTGGTCTTGCCGCAGTTCTGGTTGCCCACGAGGGCGAAGGTCAGGGGCTGGCCCCTGGGGATGGTGTCGCCGATCTTGTTGGCGCGGTAGCTTTGGGCGCGGCTCAGCTCGCCGACGCCGGGGTGGGCGATGGGGCTGTAATGGCCCTCGGCGGGGGCGGCAAGGGGGCTGCGCTCGGTGAGGGCCACGTCGATCTGGGCGGCGTCGTCCAGCCGGAGGGTCAGCTCATAGCCCCGCAGTTCCAGCTCGATGGGGTCCCCCATGGGGGCGACCTTCCGGAGGGTCACCTCGACGCCCGGGGTGAGGCCCATATCCAGCAGGTGGTGGCGCAGCTCGCCCTTTCCGGCGACCTGAAGAATCCGCGCACTCTGCCCAACGGTCAATTTGTCCAGAGTCATAGGCGTTTTATGTTCCTTTCCGTTTTCAATTTACATGATTTCTATATAATAAGTAGCGTATTGTGCGAAGTAGAGTGTTTTGCACGTAGCCCTGCCGACCCCTGCCCGCCCTGCGCGGGCAAATTCCCCAATCAGCACGGAGCGTCGGGGCCGTCGGCACGGACTCTGGGGCCAAAGGCCCCGCCCTGAGTCCGGGACGGTGGCACCGGGCGGAGTGCAGTCCTCTTTTCACCGGGTCCAGGGCTGCGCCCTGGTCGTTTAAGGGTGGGTAGGGGGAGTCCAGAGGGAGCAGACCCGCCGAAGCGCCGCCTGCGGCGGATGAAGCGAGGCGGGGCTGGCGCAGCGCTCCAATATTTGCAAGGGCGCTAGTCCCGCCGCAAATATTGGCTAAGCGCAAGAGTCTAGGGAGGGGAATCGAAATCCCCTCCCTCACCCCACTCTGGGAAATTCTTCAGCAAGCCTTGCCTTTAGCAGAACTTGCGGGACCCCGGCCAGACGCAAGAGTCCGGGACGGAAATCGACCCCCCCTCCCCCTTTGTTTTCCCCCTCCCGGGGTGAATTTGGTGCAAAACCCGGCCCTCAAAACCCGGATTTTACCCAAAATGTAGACTTTTCCCGAGAAAAAAGTTGGGTTTTGTCCCATATCTTGTGGGATAAACCGGTAGTTTTTAACCTTTTCCACTGAGTTTTCAACATTCAACACCGGGTTTAAACATCGAATGTGGAAAAGAAACCGGTTCGTCCCTTTCCACAGTTTATCAACAAACCCTTCACGAACGGGTGGAAACCCAAAACCCCAGCAGCCGCCCCGAAAAAACGGATTTTCCACAAAATCCCCATCCCCTACTACGACTCCTACAACAAGTTTATTCTATCTGGAACAAAACGCAGCCGGATCTCGATTAAAAGATTCCCGGCTGAATAAAAGAAAAAGGAGAACGATCTGCGTGAACATCGTCTGTGATAAAACCCTTCTCAGCAGCGCCATCGACGGCGTGTCCAAGGCCGTCACGCCCCGCTCCACGACCCCCATCCTCGAGGGCATCCTCCTGAAAGCCGAGGGCTTTCAGCTCACCCTCACCGGATATGATATGGAAATGAGCATCGTAACCACCATCGAAGCCAACGTCACCGAACCCGGCGAGCTGGTCCTGAACGCCAAACTGCTGAGCGATATGGTCCGCCGGATGCCCTCCGGCCAGGTGGAAATTCAGGCCGGGGAAACCGGAAAAACCACCATCCGCAGCGGCGTCGCCCAGTTTGAGATTCAGAGTATGCCCGCCTCCGAGTTCCCCGAGCTGCCCAACGCCGGGGCCGACGAAACCCTGACCATCAAGACCGGCGTGCTCCGGGAGATGATCGACCGCACCCTCTACGCCGTCAGCCAGGACGAGAAAAAACCCGCCCATACCGGCGAATTGTTCGAAATAACGCCCGAAAAATTGACCGTGGTGGCGCTGGACGGCTACCGTTTGGCCGTGGTGGAACGCCCGGTCCAGGCCAATAAGGAGATTCGGATCATCGTCCCCAGCAAGACCATGACCGAGGTCAGCCACCTGCTGCCCAGCGACGAGGAGGAGGACATCCGGATCTGCGCCAACCGGCGGTATGTGGTTTTTATGACCGCGGGATACACCATCATGAGCCGCCTCATCGAGGGCGAGTTCCTCAACTACCGGAACGTCATCCCCGACGGCTGCCGGACCCGGGTTGTGATTGACACAAAGGATTTCATCAGCACCATCGAGCGGGCGTCCCTGATTATTACAGAGCGTTTAAAAAATCCCCTCCGAATCGCCTTTACAGAGGGTAAAGTCGTGGTCCGGTGCCAGACCAGTCTGGGCCGGGTGGTGGACGAGTTTACGGCCCGGTGCGAGGGGGACGAGGTGGAAATCGGCTTCAATAACCGCTATCTGCTGGACGCCCTCCGGAACGCAAAGAGCGAACAGGTAAAAATCGAGATGAGCGGCCCACTCAGCCCGGTCAAGGTCCTGCCGGTGGAGGGAGAGGCGTTCCTCTATCTGGTGCTGCCGGTCCGCTTCAAGAACGACTGAGAGCCGGGGGAAAGGGAAAACATGGAACGAATTGTGATCCATACCGAATTCATCAAGCTGGACGCCCTGCTGAAATACGCGGGCCTGTGCGAGACCGGCGGCGAGGCCAAGGAATTGATTCAGGCCGGGCAGGTGCTGCTCAACGGCGAGGTCTGCACCATGCGGGGAAAGAAATGCCGCCCGGGGGACCGGGTGGAGCTGGAGGGCCGGGCCGTTGAGGTGGCCGGAGGCCGGTAACCATGCGCCTGATATCCCTTGAAGTGACCGATTACCGGAACATTGCTTCCGCCCGCCTGACCCCCGGGCGGGAACTGACCGTCCTTTCCGGCAACAACGGCCAGGGCAAGACGAACCTTCTCGAAGCCATCTGGCTTCTCACCGGGGGCAAGAGCTTCCGGGGCGGCAGGGACGCCGAGCTGGTCCGGCGGGGCCAGCCCTTCGCCGTTCTGTCCGCCGTGACAGAACAGGACGACGGCCAGCAGCACACAATCCGGCTGACGGTGGGCGGCCCCGAAAGCCCCCGCCCCGGCCGGTAC
>JAHLFH010000054.1 GCA_018883885.1 Candidatus Faecalibacterium intestinavium
GGGTGGGCAGCCACCCCAACGTCCACGTCATCCTCTCGGGGATGAGCGCCGAGGACCAGCTGTCCGACAACCTGGCCACCTTTGGGGCCTTTGAGCCCCTGAGCGAAGCGGAGCAGGCCGCCGTGGAGCAGACCGCCGCGGTGCTGCGCAGCAAGCTGAAGATCGGCTGCACCGCCTGCCGGTACTGTATGCCCTGCCCCATGGGGGTGGACATCCCCGACAATTTCAGCCTCTGGAACCGGCTGGCCATGTTCGGCAATCCCGAACAGGTGAAAAACGGCTGGGCCCGGATGGAGGAAAAAGAAAAGGCCAAAAGCTGCATCCGCTGCGGCAAGTGCGAGGCCATCTGCCCCCAGCATCTGCCCATCCGGGATGCTCTGGCCCGGCTCCAGACCGAGCTGGACAACCTTTGACCCGGCATCCGGTTCAGAAGAAAGCCCCCGCAGCGTCTGCCGCAGGGGCTTTTTCATTTGAATGGGTGAACTGAATGGGTGAACGGGGCTCACTCCCCCAGGTCGATCTGACGAATGACGTCCTCGGCTTTGTCCCGGGCCCGCTCCAGATGGCGGTAGAGGGCGTCCGCCGCCCCGTCCCAGTCCCCGACCAGAGCCGCCTGCAAAATCTCCAGGTGTTCCTCACAGGTATCGGCCTCGCCGATCATCCCCACCCGGCCGGTCATGATCCGGAAGCGGGTGTTCTGGCCGGTGATCCGGTCGTAGGCCGAGCGGAGATACTTGTTTTCCAGCCGGCTGACCAGCAGGGCGTGGAATTCGTCGTCGTTTTCACAGAAATCCCCAATCCGTTCGGGGTTTTTCATCAGGTCGGCAAACCGCAGCAGCTCCTCCCGGGGCAGCCCCGCGCCGTAGACCCGCACCGCATAGGGCTCCACCAGCAGCCGGACCTCGAACATGCTCCGCACGTCCTCCGCCGTGATGGCCGAGACCATCAGCCCTTTTTTGGGCAGAATCGTGATCAGCCCCTCCTGTTCCAGACGGCCCAGAGCGTCCCGCATGGGGGTACGGCTGATGTTGCCCATCTCCGCGCAGAGCTTCTGCTCGTTGAGGAACTGGTTTGGCGCATATTCACAGTTCATGATCCGGGTTTTGAGATACTGATAGGCCTGCAGCTTCAGGCTTGGTTTCATCAGTACATCGGGTTCCTTCATTGTATCCTCCTGCCTTTGAACTTTGAAAAACATGCGCTCTGCCGTGTACCTGCCGCCGCACTCCTGCCAGGGCGGGGCGGGCCCATCTCGCACCGATGCAGCGCATGCTTATACATAGAATATTATTTCACACTCCGAATATTATTTCACACTCCCCATTTCTTTACAAGACCCGGGATTTATCTTCGTCGGCGTCTCTGATTTTACCGAATATAACGTGGTTTTTTTGCACATTTTGCTCAAGTCGTTTCGGCCCGGCCCCGCCCCGGCGGGGCAAAGCCCCGTTCCGCGCTTGCACTTTGGGGGCAAAATCGTTTATACTGACCTCAGAATAAAAAAAGGAAGTGTTTATTCCCTATGGCACGAAGCGACGGCTACAACACCAAGACCCGCCAGCTCATCCTGGACTATCTCATCAACAACCGGCAGCACGCCGTCAGCGCCTCCAACATCCTCGAGCATCTGGAGGCCCAGGGCGCCAGCCCCAACCCCACCACCGTCTACCGCTATCTGGACAAGCTGGCCGCCGGGCAGCAGGTCATGAAATACGTCGCCGACAAGGGCCAGAAGGCCGTCTTTCAGTATGTGGACGAGGGCCAGCACTGCCGGGAACACCTGCACCTGAAGTGCGTCGTCTGCGGGCGAATCTTCCATCTGGAGTGCGATTTCATGGACGAGGTGCGCCGCCACCTCAGCGAGCGCCACGGCTTTGCGCTTCAGTGCGAGGGCAGCATCCTCTACGGCGTCTGCCGCCGGTGCAGCGCCGGGAAGGAACAAAATCCCTCCGACGCAGTTGACACCGGCGAAACGCCGTGATACAATTTACCCATCAAAAGCGATGACCGGGAAAAGTAGGGTTCAACCGTCCTTTTGCAGAGAGCGCGGGCAGGTGAAAGCCGCGCAGAGGGCCGGGCCTGAACGAACCCCCGTGAGCTTCCGCCTGAACCCGCCTTCCGCGGCAGTAGGGCCGGGCGCAGGCCGCGCGTTAAAACGGCAGCGTTTTCAATGGGGAAAACGCCTGAAATGAGGGGCTGGCAGGGGCTTTTTCTGCCGGCAAACCAGGTGGCACCACGGATACGGCAGCATTCGTCCTGAGGAAAGGATGAAGGCTGCCGTATTTTTTGTGTTTGGGATGAGAAAGAGAGGGAAATATTTATGTGCTGTATCATGGGTTATGCCGGGCACGATCTGCCCGCCGAAACATTCCGGGAGTATCTGATGCGGACGGTTCGCCGCGGGCCGGACGACCAGCGGGTCGTCGAGGGCAGCTTCGGGCTGATGGGCTTCGGGCGGCTGGCCATCATGGGCCTGACGCCGGAGGGGATGCAGCCCTTCTTCCGGGGGGCCGACTGCGTGGTCTGCAACGGCGAGCTGTACGGCTTCCGGTTTGAAAAGGAGATCCTCAAACGGGCCGGGTACAAATTCAGCTCCGACTGCGACTGCGAGATCCTGCTGCCCCTCTATTACGAGTACGGGCTGGATATGTTCCGCCATATGGACGCCGAGTTCGCCCTCATCCTCTACGATTCCCGGAAGGACCGGCTGATCGCCGCCCGGGACCCCATCGGCATCCGGCCCCTGTTCTACGGCTATTCCAAGTCCAGCCACAAGATCGCCTTTGCCTCCGAGATGCAGAACCTGGTGGGCTGGTGCGACGACATCCGCCCCTTCCCCATCGGCAGCTACTACTGCGGCGGGCGGTTCGTCCGGTATGAGGACATCGCCGATGTGCCCGCCCCCCACGCCGACGACATGGACACCATCCTCCGCAGCATCCGGGAAAAGCTGATCGCCGGGGTGGAAAAGCGGCTGGACTCCGACGCGCCGGTGGGCTTTCTGCTCTCGGGCGGGCTGGATTCCTCGCTGGTCTGCTCCATCGCCGCAAAGAAGCTGGGCAAGCCCATCCGGACCTTTGCCATCGGAATGGACACCGACGCCATTGACCTGAAATACGCCCGCCAGACCGCCGAATATCTGGGCAGCGAACACCACGAGATCATCATCAACCGGCAGATGGTGCTGGACAGCCTGGAAGAAGTGGTCCGGCTGCTGGGCACATGGGACATCACCACCATCCGGGCCAGCGTGGGCATGTACCTGCTCTGCAAGGCCATCCACGAGCAGACCGACGTCCGGGTGCTGCTGACCGGCGAAATCTCCGACGAGCTGTTCGGCTATAAATACACCGACTACGCCCCCACCGCCGACGCCTTCCAGCAGGAATCCCAGAAGCGGATTCGGGAGCTGTATATGTACGACGTCCTCCGGGCGGACCGGTGCATCTCGGCCAACAGCATCGAGGCCCGCGTCCCCTTCGGCGACCTGGATTTTGTGCGGTATGTCATGGCCATCGACCCCGAGAAAAAGCTGAACACCTACGGCAAGGGCAAATATCTGCTCCGGAAGGCCTTCGAGGGCGACTGGCTGCCCCCTGAGATTCTCTGGCGGGAAAAGGCCGCTTTTTCGGACGCCGTGGGCCACAGCATGGTGGACGATATCAAGGAATACGCCGAACAGAAATACTCCGAGGAGGAGTTCCAGCTCCGCCGGGCCAACTACTCGGCCCACTGCATGCCCTTCACCAAAGAGAGCCTGCTCTACCGGGAGCTGTTTGAAAAATATTATTACGATCAGGCCCGGACCATCGTCAGCTTCTGGATGCCCAACAAAGCCTGGCCCGGCTGCGACGTCAACGACCCGTCCGCCCGTGTGCTGGCCAACTACGGCGCGTCCGGCGTTTAATCCAGCCTGAATCATCCCCTCAGCAGGACCGCCCGGATGGTTTTTCTCCTATCCGGGCGGTTTTCCGTTCGCCTGTTCTGCACACTGGAACAATCCCAGAAAAAGTCGACAATTTACTGCAAATTCCGGGCACAGGCAACATCAGTTCCTCAAGTTTCAGGTTCGGAAAAGCTTGTGTTTTTTCATCTGAATGCCCACCCACCCGCCCTTTTTCGGAACCTGGGGCTTCGCCCCAGACCCCATTTTGGGTGTATGGCAGGCTTCACACTGTTTCACGGGATTACTCTAAAAAGGCCGTCCGCAGGGAAAACTCCCGCGAACGGCCTTTTTCAACAAATCAGCAATTCATCCCGAAGTTCAGTCCTTCCGGTAGAGCAGGCCCCGGGCGTCCAGCTCGGCCTCAATCCGGCGGAAGGCTTCCTCCCCCGGGCAGCAGATGCGGTGGAGGTGGACCCCGCCGGTCATCCGGCTGAGCAGGCTGTCGGGCGCCTGGGCCGCATGGCGGACGAATTCGTCCGCGTCATACCGGCTGGCGATGTTCAGGTTGCCCCGCAGCTCCCCGTAGAGGGCGTTTTCCACGGTGACGTCCATCACCACGCCGCCCTGGTCCACCACGGCGTAAAGCTCGGAACGCATCTCATCTATATTCTGATGGGTGCAGGCCAGAATTCCCTCATACCCGGCCTGGGCGTCCCGATGGAGCAGATAGCCCCGGGGGGTGGCGTCGATCTGAGCGCCGCCCGCCCGCAGCAGGGCCACATCTCCCACCACGATCTGGCGGGAAACGCCCAGCTGTCTGGCCAGCACGCTGGCGCTGACCGGGTCTCCTGCGCCCGAGAGAATCTCCAGAATCGTTTCCCGGCGCTGGGCGGTGTTCAGCCCGGCCGGCTCCTTTGCCTCCGCAGGCCGGGGCGCAAGGACGGGCTGGTCGGCGGGCAGGAGGAGAACGGTGCCGTAGTTGGCGGGCAGCTCCACCTGCATCCGGCCCCACTCGAAATGGACCTGCACCGGCTGGCTGCCCGCGCAGTCTGCCAGCAGATCTTGGGCGGCGTCGGCGGGCACCGGCAGGTCAAATTCCAGCCGGGCGGGCTGGTCGGCGTTGTTCAGAACGGTGACCAGCGCGTGGCCGTCCAGCACCCGGGCGAAGGCATACTGGGTGGTGGTGAGCTGAAGCTCCCGGAACTCGCCCCAAGTCAGGGCGGGGCAGGCGGCCTTGAGGCTGCCCAGGGCCGCATAGACGCTGGTGACAGGGTTGGTCTGGGCGGCGTTTTCAAAATCGGCCAGCTCCAGGCAGGGCCGCAGCGGCCAGTCGGAGCCGTACTCCTTCCGGCCCTCGATCCCGAACTCGGAGCCGTAATAGATGGAAGGGATGCCCCAGAGAGTGTACAGCAGGATGGCGATGTTCCGGATGTGGGCGCGGTTTTTCAGCTTGTTGGGCAGCCGCTCCACGTCGTGGTTATCCGAGAACAGATAAAGCCGGGTATCCCCGCACATTCCCTGCAAACGGCGGACGGTGTGGGCGATCTCGAAATAGTTGTGGTCGTTGTGGCCGCTCCACAGGCCCTTGTGAAGCTCGTAGTTGGTCACCGAGTGGAGGGTCTCGGGGTTGGCCCAGCGGCTGTAATCCCCGTGGATCACCTCGCCCATCAGCCAGAACTCCGGCTTGAGGGAATTGGTAAAGTGGCGCAGCCCCCGCATGAAGTCAAAGTCCAGCACGTCGGCGGCGTCCAGCCGGATGCCGTCGATGTCGAACTGCTCCACCCAGAAGCGGACCGTGTCGTAATGGTACTGCTGGACCTCGGGGTTGCGCTGGTTCAGCTTGACCAGCAGATTGTATCCGCCCCAGTTTCCATAGGAAAAGCCGTCGTTGTATTCATTGTTGCCCCAGAAGTTCAGGTCGCAGAACCAGTCCCGCCAGCGGGAATTCTCCCGGTTGGCCTTGAGGTCCTGAAACGCGAAGAAGCCCCGGCCCACGTGGTTGAACACGCCGTCCACGATCACCTTCTGCCCCCGGGCATGGCAGGCGTCCACAAAGGCCCGGAATTCCTCGTTGGTGCCCAGGCGCCGGTCCACCAGACGGTAGTCCACCGTGTCATAGCCATGGGTCTCGCTCTCAAACAGCGGGCCGATGTAAATGGCCGTACATCCCAGGGAAGCCGCGTGGGCGGCCCAGGCGTCCAGCTTTTCAAAGGCGCCGGGGGTCGGCTGGCCGTTGTTTTCGTGGGGGCAGCCGCACAAACCCAGAGGATAAATGTGATAGAACACCGCGTTATCATACCATGCCATCAAAGTTTCACTCCTGCTTCCAAAATCCGCTCCCCGGCGCGAGGGTTTCCCCCGGCGCTCGAAGCAGCTCTCTTAGTATAGCACAAAATCAGGGGTTTGTGTGGATTTTATCTGTTTTTTTTCGCAAAACACCCAATCAAACCGTCAATTGTTCCAATATTTGAGCAAATTTTTCCTTTTCTCCGTTTTGCCTCGGTGCAGGAAAGAACGCATTTTTATTCGCTGTCCCGCCCTTTTCGGGGGAGAGAGGGATCATTATTTATACACCCCCGCCCTCCGAAGCGGCTGTTCCCCGGGATGCCCGGAACCCCGGAGCCGGGCGCTTTCTGACGGTTCTTTTCTACTTTTTGTCCCCAAAAATGGGCTGAACTGCCAATTTTGCCAGCGTTCCACGGCTTTTTTGGGAGCCAAAGCCCTTGCCTGAAACGGGCCGCGGGTGTATACTGTGTCTGTGGACATTCTGCATATTTTTTATGATTCAGGAGGGATTTTCTGCCATGCTGAAACTGTATGGCGCCGAGATCTGTTCTGACTGCCGCGAGGCAAAGCGGCTGCTGGAGCAGCAGGCCATCGAATACCAGTACATCGATATCACCGCCAGCACCAAAAACCTGAAGGAATTTCTCGCCATGCGGGATTCCCTGCCCCTCTACGACAGCGTCCGGGCCGAGGGAAGGATTGGCATTCCCACCTTCGTCTGGGACGACGGCACGGTCTCGCTGGACACCGGCTGGCTCAAGCATGAATTCCGCTGCGCCGACTGCTGAAGCTGTGCGCCCCGCCCGAAATCCAAACGCAAGGGAGGTGTAATACCGATTGAGTGTCTTTACAAAGTATGCCATGGATACCCTGATGAAGGCCAGCCATCCTGAGATCGACCGGAAACAGTGCTGGAACCTGACCCCTCACAAGGACCACTGCACCGACTGCAAGGATATTTGCCCCTACGGCGACAAAATTTTCATCCGGCCCAACCTCATCCGGGACTGGGCCGCCTGCACCGACTGCGGGCTCTGTGTCTCAGCCTGCCGCAGCCGATGCATCCAGCCCTCGGCCGAGCAGATTCAGCAGGACATCGCCCCGGCGGACAGCGACAACGACACCGTCTGGATCGGCTGTACCAAATCCGGCCGCCGGAACGACCTGGTCCGCAGCTGCATCTGCGCCCTCTCCTGGGAGGCGCTGGCCTACATAGCCCTGAACCGGAAGGTCGTCCTGGACCTGACCCCCTGCGGCGAGTGCGAAAACGACCTGTGCGCCGAAAAGCTCCGCTCCGAGCTGACGAGGCTGGTGGAGTTCTTCGGCCCGGCTCTCTTTCAGTCCCGGTTCACCCTGGCCTACCAGCCCGGAGAAGCCCCCTACGAGGTGAAGAACCTGTCCCGGCGGGAGATGTTCTCCCACATGACCGATTCCTCCAAGGCGGGCAGCCGGTATCTGCTCCGGCTGCTGCCCGGCGTCCAGGACGCGGAGCAGGGCAAGGGGCTGGATTTCCGGCTGCTGCTCAGCCAGCGGATCAAACAGCTGAAATCCGAAACCGAGACCCCCGCCCGCTACGGCTTTTATCTGCCTGCCGTCACCAGCAAGTGCTACGGCTGCGGCAAGTGCGAAAAAGCCTGCCGCGCCGGGGCCCTCAAGCTCGAGGACCTGCCCGAAGGGCTGTCCCGGGTGGTCATCACCCCCTGGAAGTGCAGCGAGTGCGGCGCCTGCGCCGCGGCCTGCCGGGACCACGCCATCGACGGGATGGTCCTTCGCCAGCTGACCAGCCTGGGCCCGGTGAGCGTCCTCAAATTCAAAAAGTCCGTCTGCACCCAGTGCGGCAAACCCACGCCGCCCGACAGCCCCGACG
>JAHLFH010000055.1 GCA_018883885.1 Candidatus Faecalibacterium intestinavium
ACCTCACCGACGAGCCGCTGGCCCCGCTGGAGGCCGCCGCCGAGGACGCCGGGGTGGACCCCACCCAGCTCTACACCGTGGAAACCCTTGGCAGCGCCTTCCTGGCGGCCTGCCGGTACGAGGAAATTCAGCATTTCGACCCGCTTTTTGACGGGACCGCAAGCGGGGCGCTGGCCGCCCGGGCCACCCTGCTGCCCAACCACTTTTTACAGGCGCTGGTCTGCCGGGCGCTGACCGCACCCAATTATCCGGAGGTATTGCCGTATGCGGATCTATAAAGGAGTCCCTGCGTCGCCGGGTCTGGTGATGGGACAGGTCAGCCGTCTGGTACGGCGGTCGGACACCTTCAACCGGAACCCCCACAGCCCCAAAAAGGAGCAGCGCCTGCTGGAAAACGCCATCGCCATCGCCCAGAGCGAGCTGGAATCCATGGCAAGCCGCTCCGCCGCCAGCGAACAGACCATCTTCGTCTTCCAGAGCATGATGCTGGAGGACGACAGCTTCATGAACGAGGTGCGCTCTTACATCGCGGCGGGCACCGGCGCGGCCGCCGCCATGCAGCGGGTGGGCCAGCGGTACGCCGACCAGCTTTCGGCCATGACCGACAACCCTTACTTACAGCTGCGGAGCGTCGATATTCTGGACGCGACCCAGCGGGTCATCAACATTCTGGGCGACCGCCCCCGGGAGCGGCTGGCTCTGGACCACCCGGTCATCCTGGCGACCGACCGGCTGATGCCCAGCGACCTGTTCAGCGTCCCGGCGGGGATGATCCTCGGGGCCATCACCTCGGAGGGCAGCGCCCAGAGCCACGCGGCCATTCTGGCCCGGGCGCGGAACATCCCGGGCCTTGTCCAGGTGGGGCGGGATGTGCTGGACGACTGCGACGGCCGGATGATGGTGCTGGACGCCGACAACGGCCTGTGCATCCTGGACCCCGATTCCGCCACCCGGCAGCAGATGGTCACCCGGATCTGTGAAAAGGAGCGGGAAAACCAGGAGCTGGCCCAGCTGCTGGCCCTGCCCAACCGGACGCGGGACGGCGCGGAATTCGAGCTTCTGGCCAACTGCTTCGGCCCGGAGGACATCGACACCGCCGTCCAGTCGGGCGCGCAGGGGGTGGGCCTTCTGCGGAGCGATTACCTGATGCTGCCGGGCAAGATGCCGGACGAGCAGGAACAGTATTTTTATTACACCGCCTGTCTGGCCGCCGCCCAGGGCCGGCCCATCACGGTCCGGACCTTTGACTTCGGCTCCGACCGCACCATCGCCAACGTCTATCAGGGGGAGCAGTCGGCCCATCTGGGGATGCGGGGCATCCGCAGCAGCCTGCTTCAGCCCCGCCGGTTCGAGACCCAGATCTACGCGCTGCTCCGGGCCGGGGCCCGGGGGCCTCTCAAGGTCCTTTTCCCGATGGTGACCAATGTGGAGGACTGGGACGCCGCCATGCGGATCGTCGAGCGCTGCCGCCAGAACCTGCGGGAGCGGAGCGTCCCCTTCAACGAGGAAATGCCCTTCGGCATCATGCTGAGCATCCCGTCGGCCTGCCTGACCGCCGAAGAATTCATCGCCCACGGGTGCCAGTTCTTCACGGTGGGCACCAATGACCTGACCCAGTATACCCACGCCGCAGGCCGGGAGGTCACCTCGGCGGAGCGGTATTTCCAGCCCGCCTCTGCCGCCATGCGCAAGCTGATTCAGATGGCGGTGAACGCGGCCCGGCAGGGCGGCGTCCCCATCAACATCGCGGGCCTTGCGGTGGGAGACCCGGCCAATCTGGTGCAGTACCTGCAAATGGGGCTGCGCAGCTTTGCCATGAGCCCCCAGACCCTTCTGCGGGCCAAGCAGGCGCTGCTGGAAGCCAGCGCAGACCCGAATTCCTGACCCCCCGCCCTCCGGCGGGCGGCCCGGGGCCGGAACAAAAGAGTCCGGCCCCTTTTTTGCGCGTTGTTTGGGCGGGAATGTCTTGACCCGCAGGGCGGGATTGTGCTACTATAACTCTGTATTTTTTGTCGAATTTTGACGAATCAGGCCGAATCCCTGCGGCCTCTCGGGATGCGGGGACTCGCAGGGCGTCAGCGAAGGGAGGCTTTGGGGATGCGCCGTTTGATGGACCGGGTCGGCTGGGCGGTGGCGGCTGGGCTGCTGGCCGTACTTCTGTCGGCCTGCGGCGGAACCTCCCAGGGCCTGCCCGGGGCCGACGCGTTCCCGGACCAGCAGGGGTCGGCCTCCTCCGAAGAACTGGAAATGGGGGAGGAAGATTCCTTTTCGGCGCAGTCCTGCACCCTGACCCCCGCAGGGGGCGGCAGCCTGACGGTCGTGCTGGAGGACCTGGCCTTTACGATGGACCATCGGGCGGTGGCCACCATTACGGTGCGGAACAATCTCAGCCGGGCCGTTGCGGTGTCCGCCTCAACCGGGGCCGACGCCCTCGCCGTTCAGGGCAGCTTCGACGGCAGCCCGGCTGAGGCAAAGGCGGGCAGCCTGCTGGGCCGGACCATTGAAGCCGGGGCCTCGGCGCAGGGCATGGTGGTTTTTTCCCTGCCGTCTGCGGCTGGGAGCGGACGCCTGCTGCTCTCCCTTTCCTGGGGCGGGGAGACGGTCAGCGGACAGTTTACTGCATGAGCGGGCGGCGGAACTGCCGCTGAAACGCCGGGCGGCATCCCAAAACGGGACGCCGCCCGTTTTTGCGCATGATGTTCTGTACAAAACCACCGGATTTGCCATATAATAGAATTGCAAAGTTGTTGCTTTATCACTTTACAGCTTTATCAAGATAAAGTATAATAGCAGATATCAGTCGAGCGTGCGGTGCGCCCCCGGAAACGGCGGGCCGCGGCGGCTCTGCCGGTTCGAGTATGGAAGAAAAGGACAGCCAGTATGAAGTTTGATCTTTCGATCTTGCAGCCCAAGGAGCGGGCCTCCTTCGGCCTGCGGGCCCTCTACGAGGCCGCGGGCTGCCGCAAATACCACATGGGGCGGTTTGAAGAATACAGCCTCTATCAGGACAACCGGAGCTTTCTTTCCTCCGAGCAGGTCATCACCTTCACCGATCTGGACGGGCGGCTGCTGGCCCTCAAGCCGGACGTCACCCTCTCCATCGCCAAGACGGCCCAGCCGGAAAAGGGCCAGACCCTGAAATATTATTACAGCGAAAACGTCTACCGCCCCTCGGCGGAGAGCCACACCTTCAAGGAAATCGCCCAGATGGGCCTGGAATACATCGGCGCGGTGGGCGAGGGCGAAACCCGCCAGGTCGTCGGGCTGGCGGCCCGCTCGCTGGAGACCATGGGGCCGGAGTGGGTGCTGGAGATCGGCCACATGGGGTATCTGTTCGGCCTGCTGGAGGCGCTGGAGGTCCCCGCTTCGGCCCGGCCCCGGCTGCTGGAAAAGCTTCGCTCCAAAAACGTCCACGAGCTGCGGGCCGCCGCCCTGGCGGCGGGCC
>JAHLFH010000056.1 GCA_018883885.1 Candidatus Faecalibacterium intestinavium
GATCAGCAGCAAGCCGCCGCCCGGTCGGCCCTGGCCCAGAGCCTTGCCGCCGAGGGGGTGCCCCAGGCGCTGGCGGATCGGATGATCGCCTCGGGCATCTCCTCTGAGATGCTGCGCCACGCCGTCCACCAGCGGGGCTGCTACCCCGAGGACACCCCCATCGCCGCCTATGACCCCCAGTTCGTCCAGGAGAGCCTGGTGGCCAGCTGGGACAAGTGGCACGAGTACATTTTGGACAATGCGGATATTCCGTTTTAATTACTAATTACAAATTACTAATTACTAATTTTATTTTAATCCCGCCCACCCGCCCATTTACTGTTCCCCCGGCCCTGCGGGCTTTTCCTCTTGCGCTGGCTGATTTCTGCGGCGCCCCCTTGCGGGTGCTTGCACAAATCAGAGCGCGGCGCCAACAATGACTCCCTGTTTCCGCCGCAGGCGGCGGTCGCCATTGTTGCCCCATGGGGCTCTAAATTGCAAGCGACTTCCTCTCGGTTAAGCACCGGAAAAGCTTTAGATTATCTACAACCGACAGATTAGAAGAAGCCGGTTTCCTTCTGTTCCCCCCGGAGGGGGGATGCCGCGCAGCGGCAGGGGGGGGACACATTAAAAGGGCGGGTGGGTGGGTTAAAAGAAAACACAGGAGGATTTTACTTATGGCTTACGAGAACACCATGAACACCGCCGTCGACCGCGCTTTTGACTGGGATGAGAGCTTTGACAACAGCTCCGGCAGCTTCCTGCTGCTGGCCGAGCAGGACTGCCCCTTCGAGGTCATCAAGCTGGAGCGCCAGCGGTATGAGGGCGGGGCCAAGATGGGCCCCTGCAAGATGGCCCTGCTCACCATTCGCCTGTACGGCAAAGAGGGAGTCACCACCGTCACTCACCGACTCTATCTCCACACCAAGACCCTGGGACTGCTCTCCGCCTTCTTCATCAGCATCGGCCAGGCCAAGCCCGACGATGAAGTCATCCGCCCCCGGTGGGACCGGATCGAGGGCGCAAAGGGCCGCTGCCATGTGGGCATCCACGAATTTGTCAAAAAGTCGGGCCCCCACGCCGGGGAGACCGGCCAGAGCAACGAGATCACCCGCTTCCTGCCCCCGGCAGAGCAGCCCGCACAGCCTGCGCCCCAGCCCTCCCCCCAGCAGGGTGAGCAGTTGAGCTGGAAAAGGGGGGCGTTCTAAATGGAGCTTCGCCCCTACCAGGCCGAGGCCAAATACGCCGTCCTCAGCGAGTGGGAGGCCGGGCGGCTGCGGATTTTGCTGGTGTTGCCTACCGGCTGCGGCAAGACCATCGTCTTTGCCAAGATCGCCGAGGCCGAGGTCAAAGCCGGGCGGCGGGTGCTGATCCTGGCCCACCGGGGGGAGCTGCTGGCCCAGGCCGCCGACAAAATCCAGACTGCCACCGGCCTGTGCAGCGCCGTCGAAAAGGCCGGGTCCAGCTGTCTGGGCAGCTGGTTCCGGGTGGTGGTGGGGTCGGTCCAGACCCTCCAGCGCCCTGCCCGGCTGGAGTTGTTCGAGCCGGACTACTTCGGCACCATCATCATCGACGAGGCCCACCACGCCGCCACCGACGGCTATCTACGGATATTGGAGCACTTCCCCGCCGCCCGGGTGCTGGGGGTGACCGCCACCCCCGACCGGGGGGACATGAAAAACCTGGGCACCGTCTTTGACTCTCTGGCCTATGAGTACCCCCTCCCTCAGGCCATCCGGGAGGGGTATCTCTGCCGGATTCTGGCCCAGACCATCCCCCTGAAGCTGGATCTGGCCGGGGTAGCCCTCTCCAATGGCGACTTTGCCGCCGGGGGGCTGGGGGATGCCCTGGAACCCTACCTCGAACAGATCGCCGCCGAGATGGTCCGCGCCTGCGCGGGGCGGCGGACGGTGGTGTTCCTGCCCCTGATCCGCACCAGCCGGAAGTTCCGGGATATCCTCAACGCCCACGGCTTTTCCGCCGCCGAGGTCAACGGCCAGAGCAACCACCGGGCCGAGATTCTGGCGGATTTCGCGGCGGGGCGGTACAACGTGCTCTGCAACTCGATGCTTTTGACTGAGGGCTGGGACTGCCCCGCGGTGGACTGCGTGGTGATTCTGCGGCCCACCCGGGTCCGCAGCCTGTACAGCCAGATGGTGGGCCGGGGGACCCGCCTCTCCCCCGAGACGGGGAAGAAAGACCTGCTGCTTCTGGATTTCCTCTGGCTGAGCGAGCGGCACGAGCTCTGCCGCCCCGCCGACCTGATCTGCACCGACCGGGCCGTGGCCGCCCGGATGACCGAACAGCTGGCCGAAACCGGCGGGCCGATGGAGCTGGAAGAAGCCGCCCGGGAGGCTGCCGCCGACGTGGTGGCCCAGCGGGAGGAATCCCTGGCCAGGCAGCTGGCCGAGCAGCGCCGGAAGAAGGGGCGGCTGGTGGACCCGCTGCAATACGAGATGAGCATTCAGGCGGAAGATCTGGCCGGGTACGTCCCCGCCTTCGGGTGGGAGGCCGCGCCCCCGACCGAAAAGCAGAAATCCGCCCTCGAAAAGCTGGGAATCAGCCCCGACGGGGTGGAAAGCGCGGGCAAAGCAAAGCTCCTGCTGGACCGTCTGGCCCAGCGCCGGGACGAGGGCCTTTCCACCCCCAAGCAGATCCGGTGCCTCGAGAACTACGGCTTTAAAAACGTGGGCACCTGGGGCTTTGAGGACGCCCGCCGGATGATCGACCGGATCGCCGCCGGGGGCTGGCGGGGCGTGCCCCGCGGGGTGGACCCGGCCCGCTACCGGCCCGAGCCGACCCCCGGCCCCGGTTTTGACCCGATTGACTGGTGAAGGGAGGCGGCAGGATGGACCAAAAGACAAGCGACCTGCTCTCCGCCCTGGACAGCCTCTCCCCCGCCGGGCTGACCTATCAGGAATGGTGCGCCGTGGGGATGGGCCTGAAAGAGGCCGGGCAGCCCTGCGCCGTCTGGGAGGAATGGAGCGCCCGGGACGGGGGCCGGTACCACAAGGGGGAGTGCGAGAAAAAGTGGGACAGCTTTAAAGGAGCAGCCCGCCCGGTGACCGAAAACAGCATCTTCGCTCTGGCCCGGGCCCACGGCTGGGCCGGGAATCCCAATGCGGCGGGCCAGCCCCTGGACTGGGGGGACGAGCTGGCCCTTTCTCCCCGGCCCGCCGGGGTGGTGGTGGACGCCAACTGGCTGGAAGTGTCCGACCAGCCCTTCGAGGCCCTTCTCCCCGCCCAGTGGGACCCCGCCGGGCAGCTGATCCGGTACCTGCGGGCCCTCTTTGAGCCGGAGGAACATGTGGCCTATGTGACCAAGAGCTTTCCGGACAAGGACAAGCCCCGCCCGACGAAAGGCTGCTGGGACCGCACCGCCGAGCAGCTGATCGCCGAGCTGGAAAGCTGCGGCGGGGATCTGGGGAAGGTTCTGGGGGACTACGACCCCGCCGTGGGGGCCTGGATCTGCTTCAACCCGGTGGATGGCCGGGGCCGCTCCAACGACAACGTCACCGACTACCGCTTCGCGCTGGTGGAGTGCGACGAGATGGAGCTGAGCCGTCAGGCCGCCCTGATCCGCCAGCTGGAGCTGCCCTGCGCAGCGCTGGTCTACTCGGGCGGGAAGAGCCTCCACGCCATCGTCCGGGTGGAGGCCGCCGACTATGCCGAGTACCGGCGGCGGGTGGATTATCTCTATGAGACCTGCCGGAAAAACGGCCTTTCCCTCGACCCCCAGAACCGCAACCCCAGCCGCCTTTCCCGGATGCCGGGGGTGGTCCGGGGGGAGAAAAAGCAGGTGCTGCTGGACACCAACTGCGGGAAAAGCTGCTGGGCCGCCTGGCAGGACTGGGTGGAGGGGCAGACCGACGAGCTGCCCGACACCGAGTCCCTCGCGGCCAGCTGGGGCGACCTGCCCGCCCTCTCCCCGCCCCTGATCGAGGGGGTGCTGCGGCAGGGGCACAAGATGCTGCTGGCCGGGCCCAGCAAGGCGGGCAAATCCTTTGCCCTGATCGAGCTGTCCATCTGCATCGCCGAGGGGGCCAGCTGGCTGGGGCGGTGGCCCTGCGCCCCGGGGCGGGTGCTCTACATCAACCTCGAGCTGGACCGGGCCTCCTGCCTCCACCGCTTCGCCGACGTCTACAAGGCGCTGGGCCTTGCCCCGGAGCACATCGACCGGATCGACCTGTGGAACCTGCGGGGCGCGTCGGTGCCCATGGACAAGCTGGCCCCGAAGCTGATCCGCCGGGCCAAAAACCGGGGGTATCTCGCCGTCATCCTGGACCCCATCTACAAGGTCCTGACCGGCGACGAGAACTCCGCCGACCAGATGGCCCGGTTCTGCAACCAGTTCGACCTGGTCTGCCGCCAGCTGGGCTGCGCGGTGATCTACTGTCACCACCATTCCAAAGGCCTGCAGGGGGCCAAGCGGAGCATGGACCGGGCGTCCGGCTCGGGCGTCTTTGCCCGGGACCCGGACGCTCTTCTGGACATGACGGAACTTTCCCCCACCGAGGCCATCCGCACCCAGCTGGAAAACAAGACGCAGGCCGCCGCCTGCAAAGCAGCCCTCGACGAGGCGGGCCAGGCCGACGCCTACACCCGGGACGACCTGTGCAGTAAAGCCCGGATGCTGGACCTGTGCAAGGAGCAGCTCACCGGGGCGGCCCTCCGGGCGCTGGAGGGCAGACTGGACGCCGCCCGCACCCGGGCCGCCGGGATGACCGCCTGGCGAATCGAGGGCACGCTGCGGGAGTTCGCCCGGTTCGACCCGGTGAACCTCTGGTTTGATTACCCCATCCACCGGCTGGACACCGGACTGCTGGACGATCTGGAGCCGGAGGGGGACTTCAAGGCCCTGGGGATGAAAGGCGCGGCCAAGCGCTGGGGCGACAAGGAGAAGCTGGAAAAGGACAAGAAAAACCAGCTGTCCAACGCCTTCGAGGCCTGCACCATCGACGGGGCCGTCACCCTTTATGCCATGGCCGAGTATCTGGACCTCAAGCCCGACACCGTGAAACGCCGCCTGAAAGCCGACGGCGGCTACTGGATCGAGGACGGCAAGGTGGGGCGGAAGGAGCCGGGGTCGGCGGGATAATCCTTTTTCAAAATCCCCCCACCCGCCCTTTAGATGTATGGGGGCTGCGCCCCCATGCCCCCATTCTAGCCTTTACGCTCTGCGCCGCACATTGGGCACCGGTCGTCGTTACCTCTTGCGCTGGCCCCGGCAGCCGAACGGTTTGAACGGCAGGAGCCGCACTCTCGGGCCGCGTGGCAACAGCACCGAAGCGCCGCCTGCGGCGGATGAAGCAAGGCGCTGTTGGCGCCGCGCTCCAATATTTGCAAGGGCGCTAGTCCCGCCGCAAATATTGGCTCAGCGCAAGAGGAGGTTGCATTGGCGGGGCCTGCCGGGCAAATCCGGGCGGCTGCCTTGGAGGAAGCCGCTTGCTGTTTAGAGCCCCACGGGGGCGGGCCCGCAGGGCCGGGGGAACATTAAAAGGGAGGGTGGGCGGGTTTACTACATCCTGTACAAAATTAGCCTTACAATGCGTATAAATCAGGGAAAATAGCGGCTATCAAAAATCCCGTCCCGCGTCCCAAATCGGGAAAATAGCGGCTATAACCCTATCATCCGGTACGGAAAATAGCCTTATATATATAGCTATAATCCCAGTTCGCACCGGGTGCCCGGGTGTCCCCTGAGGATGGGGCCGAAAGCGCCCCATCCCTCGGGGAACCCCCTCCCAGGCACAGGGGCCACAACAACCAAAAGACGAAAGGAGAAATCCGAAATGCAGTTTTTTCTGCCCATGAACCCGCCCACCGTCACCCACCACGACAAAGAGCTTCACGCCTACCTGAAGGACGGCAGGCCCCGCGCCGTCCTCCACGACTCGGCCCGGCTGCTGGACGCCAAAGCCAAACTCCGGGCCGCCCTGCTCCCCCATCGCCCGCCCCAGCCCCTCGGGGGCGCGGTGAGGCTGGTGGTGAAGTGGTGCTTTTTCGACTCCGAGGGCCGCCACAAAAACGGCGAGTATAAGACCTCGAAGCCCGACACCGACAACCTCGAAAAAGCCCTCAAGGACCAGATGACCCGGCTGGGCTTCTGGACCGACGACGCCCAGGTGGCCAGCGAGGTGGCGGAAAAGTTTTGGGCCGATCTCCCGGGGGTGTGGGTGTTTGCAGAGGAGATCGGACGGGAGGCGGGCCGCCATGAACGCTGACCGTTCCGCCAAAATCCGGTATCTGAACGCCTATCGCTGGGCGATGGTTCAGGAGCAGGAGCTGCTGCGGCAGATCGAGGAAGCCCGAACCCGGGCCGAGCGGGTCACCCAGGCGCTGTCCGGGACGCCCGGGACCCCCGGCGACCCCAGCAGTCTGGAACGGGCCGTGGAGGCCCTGATCGACCTCCAGCAGCGCCTGGCCGCCCAGATCGAGGCCAGCTGCAAAACCCGCTGCCGGGTGGAGGCCGCCCTCTGCACCGTCCGGGACCCCCGGCAGCAGACCATCCTCCGGCTGCACTACATTTCCGGCAAGACCTTCGAGCAGATCGCGGTGGAGCTGCACTATTCCTACCGTCAGATCCTGCGGGAGTATGGCCGGGCGATGGATGTCATTGAATGTCACATGGAATCCGCGTAAACTGGTAGCATCAGAGCTGGGGACGGGAACGTCCGCAGCTCTTTTTCATGCGGCGGGCAGTCCGGGGCGGTGCGCTTCATTGCCGTCCAAAGGCCGGTGCGACTCCGGCACGCCGCGCCATAACCCGGGACCACTCTTGCGCTTAGCCGCTTTTCGCGGCGGGACGCAATGCGCCCTTGCGAAAACCGGAGCGCTGCGCCAACAACGCCTTCGCTGCATCGTCCGCAGGACGCGCTCGACGTTGTTGCGTAACCGGGACAACGCAGACGCATGGCGTTGGGCAACGCCGCCGGGCGCTGGCGGGCATTCACTCCGTGCCCGCCCTGTCGGAGGCACCGGAAGGCCGAAAAAAGCCTGTGCGCTTTTTTATTTTGCTTCACACAGACCGGATAGAGAGGTGGTGACGTGCCCCGGGAAGATGGCTACAAAAATCTTGTTCCCCTCAGCGAACGAACAAAGGCGGAACAAAGGAAAATCCAGGAATCCGGGGGCATCGCCTCCGGCGCGGCACGGCGCCGCAAACGGGCCCTGAAAGAGGCCGCCGACCTCTTCCTCTCCCTGCCGGTGAGCGACCGCCGCAAGTGGAACCGGCTGGCCCGGATGGGCATTCCGCCCGAGGAGATCGACCACCAGATGGAGATGATCGTCGGCTTGCAGGAGGCCGCGGCCAAGGGCAGCGCCCCGGCTGCGGCCCTGCTGGCAAAGCTCCTGGGGGAGGATCAGTCCCGCCCCGCGCCGGAAGACCCCCTCGACGGGGACGCGAACCCGCTGGCGGGCCTCACCACCGAAGAGCTGCGGCAGCTGATCGCCCAGGAGGGAGCCGATGATTAACCCTGCCCTTTGCCGGGCCGCCCAGTGCGAGCTGGCGCGGCGGGATTTTTTCTACTACTGCCGCCTCAAGGCCCCCGGCTTCTACCGGCCGGAACGGGCGTTTCTGGCGGATTTCTGTGCCCAGCTTCAGGCCTTCTACGACTCCGACGAGGATGTGCTGGTGGTCAACCTGCCGCCCCGCCACGGCAAAAGCCGGACCATCGGCTGCTTCGTGGAATGGGTGCTGGGCCGGGACCAGACCCGGAAGATCATGACCGGCTCTTACAACGAGACCCTCTCCACCACCTTTTCCAAGGGGGTGCGGGACACCATCTCGGAGCAAAAGGCCGACCCGGAGAAGATCGTGTACAGCGACATCTTCCCCGGGGTGTCCATCAAGCGGGGGGACGGCGCCATGAACCTCTGGAGCCTGACCGGGGGCTATTACAACTACCTGGCCACCTCCCCGGGGGGCACCGCCACCGGCTTCGGCGCGTCCCTGCTCATCATCGACGACCTGATTAAATCGGCGATGGAGGCCAACAACGCCGACTTATTGGAAAAACAGTGGCGCTGGTTCACCGACACCATGCTCTCCCGCCTGGAGGAGGGCGGAAAAGTCCTCATCGTCATGACCCGCTGGCACACCCGGGACCTGGCGGGCCGCCTCATCGACGACTGCCGCCAGAGCGGACGCCCCGCCCGGACGGTCATCTACAAGGCCCTCCAGCCCGACGGGGCCATGCTCTGCCCCGCCATCCTCTCCCGGGAGAGCTACGACCGCAAAACCCGGCTCATGGGGCCCGACATCGCCGCCGCCAACTACCAGCAGGAGCCGCTGGACCAGAAAGGCCGGCTCTACCCCCACTTCAAGACCTATACTTCCCTCCCCCGGGATTCCGCCGGGCGGCTGCTGTTCAGCCGGATTCTCAACTACACCGACACCGCCGACACCGGCGACGACTACCTGTGCAGCATCAACTACGGCGTCTACCAGGGCGAGGCCTATGTCCTGGACCTGCTCTACACCAAGGACGGGATGGAGCGCACCGAGCCCGCCGCCGCAAAACTGCTCTACGAGGGCGGGGTGAACGCCGCCGACATCGAAAGCAACAACGGCGGCCGGGGCTTTGCCCGGGCGGTGGAGCGGCTGCTGCGGGAACAATACGGCTCTTCCAGGTGCGTCATCCGGCCCTTTTACCAGTCGGCCAACAAGGCCGCCCGCATCCTCACCAGCAGCGCCTGGGTGATGGAGCACATCTACTTCCCCGTCAACTGGCGGGACCGCTGGCCCGAATACTACGACGCCATGACCCGCTACCAGAAAGAGGGCAAAAACGCCCACGACGACGCCCCCGACGCCACCACCGGCATCGCCGAAAAACTGAGCGGCGGGCCGGTGTACAGCTTTGATTAAAGCCCCCCGGAAACCGTCAACTGTTGCTGCAAACACCGGGCTCAGGTGACATCAGTTCCCGCAGTTTTACCGGCGGGCAGGTTGGTGTCTTTTCATCTGAATGCCCGCCCACCCACCCTAATAATGAACCCGGGGGCTAGCGCCCCCGGACCCCCCAAGCAAACCCACAGCACCCTATCGTTTACACAGAGCCTCAAACGGGGTCTGGGGCGGAGCCCCAGCTTCCGATAAAGGGCGGGTGGGTGGGTTTAAAACGAAAAGACACGGGCTTTGCCGAAACACAAACTGCGGGAACTGATGTCACCTGGGTCAGCTGTTTTGGCGCTGTAAATGGTTGATTTTTTCTGTGATTGCTCTAAAGAAAGAAGGTTTGCCCATGTTTTTGCAGCCGGGGGCCGGGACAGCCCGCTGGAACCGGATCATCGACGCCGGGCGGGCCCTGACCGAGACCGAGTTCTTCGGCCGCGAGATCGCCGCCTGGAAGGGTTCGCCCCAGCGGCTTGCCCAGCTGGACGGGGAACGGTATTACCGGAACGACCAGGACATCCTCCGCCGCAGGCGGATGGCCATCGGGGCCGACGGCGAACTGAAAGAGGTCAGGAACCTGCCCAACAACAAGATCATCGACAACCAGTACGCCCTGCGGGTGGACCAGAAAGTCAACTACCTGCTGGGCAAGCCGGTCAGCTTTTCCTGCGAGAGCGAGCCGCACCTCAAGCTGCTGCGCGCCCGGTTCGGCCCCGGGTTCCAGCGCACCCTGAAGTACATCGGGGAGGACGCCCTCAACGGCGGCATCGCCTGGCTGTACGTCTACTATGACGCCGCCGGGGCGCTTGCCTTCCGGCGATTCCCGGGGTACGAGGTCCTTCCCTTCTGGGCCGACGACGACCACACCCAGCTGGACGCCGCAGCCCGGCTCTACCGTCAGGAGGTCTGGGAGGGGACGGTCAAAAAGACCATCGAGCGGGTGGAGCTGTACAAGCCCGAGGGAATCTACCGCTATCTGCTGGAAGGCTCCACCCTCATCCCCGACGGCAGCGCCGGGGAGTACGCTCCTTACCTGACCGTCGCCGGGGAGCACGGGCCCGAGGCCTACGCCTGGGAACGATTCCCCCTGATCCCCTTCAAATACAACAAGCAGGAGATCCCCCTCCTGGCCCGGGTGCGCTCCCTTCAGGACGGGATCAACGCCATCCTGTCCGACTTCGAAAACAATACCCAGGAGGACGCCCGGAACACCATCCTGGTCCTCAAGGACTTCGACGGGGAGAACCTTGGGGAGTTCCGGCAGAACCTAGCCGCCTACGGCGCGGTGAAGATCCGCAGCGACGGCGGGGTGGACACCCTGACCGTCACCGTCAACCCCGAGAACTACAAGGTGATTGTGGAGCTGTTCAAAAAGGCCCTGATCGAAAACGCCCGGGGTTTTGACGCCAAGGACGAACGGCTCTCCGGCAGCCCCAACCAGATGAACATCCGCTCCATGTATTCGGACATCGACCTGGACGCCAACGGGATGGAGACCGAGTTCAAGGCGGCCTTCGAGCAGCTGCTCTGGTTCGTCCACCAGGACGCCAAGACGAAAGGGCTGGGGGATTTTTCCGCCGACCCGGTGACGGTGGTCTTTGACCGGGACATCCTGCTCAACGAGTCGGAGGCGATCCAGAACTGCTCCGCCTCGGTGGGCATCCTCTCGGAGGAGACCATTCTGGAGCAGCACCCCTGGACCAAAGACGCCAAAACCGAGCTGGCCCGGCTGAAACAGGAGCGCCAGGCCCAGCAGGCCGACAGCTACACCGGGGCGTTTTCACAAAACGGCCAAAGCCGCCCGAACCCCTGACGGAGGCCGCCCATGAAAAATGCGGATTACTGGCGGGGGCGGTTCGCCGTCCTGGAATCTTCCGCCCACCGCACCGCCGACGGACGGCTGCAAAAGCTGGAGGAAATCTACCGGGGAGCCGAGCAGTCGGTGGCCCGGGAGATCGAGAGCTGGTACCAGCGCTTCGCCGCCAACAACCAGATCACTTTGGCCGAGGCCCGGAAGAGACTGACCACCGGGCAGCTGGAGGAATTCCGCTGGACGGCGGAGCAGTATGTGAAGGCCGCACAAAAAGCCGGCCTTTCCGAAGAATGGATCAAGAAGCTGGAAAACGCCTCGGCCCGCTTCCATGTCAGCCGGCTGGAATCGCTTCAGCTGCAAATCCAGCAGCAGGCCGAGCTGCTCTTCGGCAACCAGCTGGACGAGGTGGACGGGCTGCTGCGGGAAATTACCGCCGACGGGCGGGCCCGCACCGCCTACGAGATTCAGAAGGGCCTCGGCCTCGGCTGGGACATCGCGGCCCCCGACCAGGCCAAGCTGGACACCCTCTTAAAAACCCCCTGGACCACCGACGGCCGGACCTTCCGGGACCGGTGCTGGACCGACAAAGCCGCTCTGGTGGACGCGGTCCAGCGGGAGATGATTCAGGGGATGCTCCGGGGGGACCCGCCCGCAAAAGCGGTGGAGGCCATCCGGAAACAGTTCGGCGTCGCCCGGGCGAAGACCGCCCGCCTCGTCCACACCGAGACCACGTATTTCACCGCCCTCTCCCGGGCCCAGACCTATCGGGAGCTGGGGGTGGAGCAGATCGAGATCGTGGAAACTCTGGACAGCCGCACCTGTCCGGTCTGCGGGGCGCTGGACGGCAAGGTCATCTCCCGGGCCGAGTATCAGCCGGGGGTGACAGTGCCGCCCTTCCACCCCAACTGCCGGGGCACCACCTGCCCCCATTACGACGACATGGACGGCGAACGGGCCGCCCGGAAGGCTGAGGGCGAAGTCTACTATCTGCCCGCCGGCACCACCTACCAACAGTGGAAAAAAGCCTTTGCAGAGGGCGGCAGCAAAGAGGGGCTGACCCCCGCCCGGGCCCGGAACTACGACAGCCCTCTGGCCGGGGCCCTGGGCCGGGACCACTACGACCAGCTCCGGGACCGGGTAGACCGCTGCCAAACCCCCGCCCTGCAAAAGGTCTGGGACCGCTACGAGGGGGAAATCTCGGTGGGCTCCACCCGGCACACCGGCGGGGCCTACTGCCATCAGAACGAGATCTACATCAACCTGGAGGCGGACGCCGCCGGGCGGACCTGGCGGGCGGCTTACGCCACCACCTTCCACGAGAGCGGCCACGCCCTGGATACCATCGCCGCCGGGTTCGGCAGCAGCAATGGCCTGCCCTTTTATTCCTCCACCTACAAAGACGGGCTGTTTCCCCGGACCATCCGGCAGGAGGTGGACGACTGGGTGCAGGCAATTCTGGCCGATATGAAAGCCCACAAGACGGATTTTTCCTACTGGGTTCAGCAGGGCTGGATCACCCCGGCCGCCGCCGGGCAGTACGCCGCCCAGGCGGGGCTGAAAATCACCAAATCCATGGCCTATGGGGCCGTGGAAAAACAGGTCCGGGAGCTGGATTTATTGCACAGGGCCGACCTTTCTGATATACTGGAAGGGGCAACCCGGGGCAAGATCCGCTGCGGCTTCGGCCACGGCGTCAGCTACTGGACCAGGCGCACCTATAACGGGGTGAACTGCGGCCTCGGCACCGAGGCCTTCGCCGAGATGACCTCCGCCGCCCTGGCCTGCCCCGAGAGCCTGGAGGCCCTCAAGACCTATCTGCCCAAGTCCTATGCGCTCTACGAGGAGATGCTCGCGGCGCTGATTCCTTCGCCCTGAAAGGGGGTTGTATCACGATGACAGAACTGCTGGAACGCTATCTCGAACGGTTCGGGGAGAACTTTCCCATCTTCGCCCTGGCGGGGCTGGACGACCGCCAGATTGAGGCCCTGCTGCGGCAGGCTCTCGAAACAGGCGAACTCTTCCGCCCTTCCGACCCCGGCGAGGACGCCCTCTATTGACCCCAAATCACCCTAAAATGAACCGGCCACCCCCCGCATCGCCCGGGCGGTGGTTTTCTTTTGCCCTTTTCCCCCTCCCTCTGTTAAAAAGTCGCTCCACGAGCGGCTTTTTTTATTTGTCCCGGGCAGGACGTAAAACTGCCCCAAGAAAGGATGAACCCATGAAACGCGAAGATGCAAAAACCCATCTCCCCGGCATCACCCCCGAGGGCCTCGACTGGCTGATGGGCGAAAACGACGCCGACATCAGCCGGGAAAAGGCCCGGGCCGACGCCATCCAAAAGCAGCTGGACACCGCAAACGGCCAGCTCCAGGCCGCCCAGGCCGCCCTCAAAGAGCGGGACGGCCAGCTGGAAACCCTGCGCAAATCCTCCGGCGACGCCGAGGCCCTCCGCCAGCAGATCGCCCAGCTCCAGGCCGACAACGCCGCCCAGCAGGCCAGACAGGCCGAACAGCTGCGGGC
>JAHLFH010000057.1 GCA_018883885.1 Candidatus Faecalibacterium intestinavium
GAAGGGCGGCGTCCTTCGGGTCCACCCCCTGCCCGGCGCAGTACCGGGCGCAGAGGGCCGGGTCCGCCGGGGCAAGGGCAAGGCTGACGCACCGGCTCCGGATGGTGGGCAGGACCGCCGCCAGACTGTCCGCCGTCAGGAGGAACAGCACCCCCTCCGGGGGTTCCTCCATGACCTTTAAAAGGGCGTTGGCCGATTCCTCGTTCATCCGCTCCACATGGTAGAGCAGCACCGCCCGGCCCTGGGCCGAAAGGCCGGTGTTGAAGATTTCCCGCCGCATGGCGGTCACCTGGCCCACCAGATACCGGCCTCCGCTGCCCATCCCTTCCAGCGAGATGGCCTCCCGGACCAAACCCGTCTCCACCCGGCCGCTGCTGCGGTCTCCCGCTTTGGCGACGGCCCGGCTGCACTCGCCCCGGACCAGCGCCTCGGCGGCGGGGCCGCCCTCGGGATAAAGATAGTCGGCGGCGATGCACCGGGCCGCAAAGCCCTTGCCCAGCCCTTCTTCTCCCGCCAGCAGCAGGCTGTGGGTCAGCCGCCGGGTTTCCAGCATCCGGCCCACGCTTTCCTTGAGGGTCTCGTTGCCCGCCAGACGGTCCAGCATCATGGCCCGCGCCTCCTTTTCTTCTACGCTATGAAAACCGTCTTACCAGCGGCGGTTGTTCCGCTTCCATTGTTCCCGCCGGTACCACGCCCGCAGGCTGCGATAGAGCACCGGCCCGAAAAAGACCCAGAAGCCCAGCATACAGCACAGATAGTTCAGCCGCAGGCTCCACCCCGCCGTCAGGAAGCTGTAAAGCCAGAGCACCCCCGCCACGATGCCGATGTATTTGACCCGGATGGGCAGCACGAAAAACAGCAGCACCTGCATCTCGGGGTAGAGGGCCGCAAAGGCCAGCAGCAGGGACAGCGACAGGCAGTAGGTGTCGGCCCAGCCGGTGACAAAACAGGCCAGGATGGCCCCCAGCGTTTGCAGCAGGAGGAACATCCCGTAGCGGAAGTCCCCCCATTCCCGCTCCAGGGCCGAACCGATGAACCAGGTGAAATAGGCCGTCAGCGCAAAGCTGAGCAGGTCGCTCCCCCCGAAGGGGACAAAGAGAAAGCTCACCAGCCGCCACACCTGACCCGAGAGGATGGCCGGGCGGTAAAGGGCGAGGCTGGACGCGATGTTCCGGTTGACAAAGAGGGCGATGGCGTAGACCACAATCTGCCCGCCCACCAGAATCGAGGTCAGGTTCGGGACAGCATAGCGCCCAAACCGCCGTTCCAGCCGGTCGAACCAGTTTCCATTCATAAAAAACCTCCAGGCAGCGATGTTTTTCCCCGGTTTCGGCGGGGCGTTCCGGCCCGGGCCGGGCCGGGGCCCGCTTTGGTTATCATTGTACCATGTTCCGCCCCGCCATTCAACCGGCGAGGGGTTTTTTAACCTTTTCCACCGGGTTTTCCACCGTTTCCAGGGGGAAAAGCCAAGTTTTCCAGGGGGTTTTTCCACTTTTTCCACCGGGTTTTCAACACCAGCTTCTTCCTGCGGTTATACGTCAGGTAGAGGCGAAGGGGGCAGGGCAGATATTTTCGCAGGAAAAAGCGGGGTTTTGCCTGTTTTTGAAAAGCCGGGGCGGAAAACCGCCTTTGATTTTTCGGTCTTGTCAGGGGATGGTCCGAAATTTCTCCCGGACGGAATATCCCGCCCGCGATTTTTCCACAATTCAAAAGGGGAGTTTTCCCGACTGTGGAAAAAAGCAGGTTTTCCACAAAGTCCCCGCCGGTTCGGTTGACACTCCGCTTCTTTCCTATTATAATCCTCTTTAGGGCAAATGTATGAAAAAAGCGCTCCGCTTCCCCGAGGGGGCGGGGCCCTTGCAGCAATGAGGTGAATCCATGCTGGAATTAGAGCATATTTCCTTTGAAGTCTCGGACGACAAAGGGCAGAAAGAGATCATCCGGGATATCTCCCTGACCATCCCGGACCGGGCCTTTGTGGCCATCACCGGCCCCAACGGCGGCGGCAAATCCACCCTGGCCAAGCTGATTGCGGGGATCGAGCGGCCCACGGCGGGCCGCATCCTCTTTGACGGGGAGGACATCACCGGGAAGAACATCACCGAGCGGGCCAATCTGGGCATCAGCTTCGCCTTCCAGCAGCCGGTCCGGTTCAAGGGCATTCAGGTTCTGGACCTGCTACGGATTGCGGCGGGGAAGGACCTGAGCATCACCGACGCCTGCGGCTACCTCTCCGAGGTGGGCCTGTGCGCCAAGGACTACGTCAAGCGGGAAGTCAACGCCAGCCTGTCCGGCGGCGAGCTGAAACGGATTGAGATCGCCACCGTTCTGGCCCGGGGAAAGAAGCTCTCGGTCTTTGACGAGCCGGAGGCCGGCATCGACCTGTGGAGTTTCCAGAGCCTGATTCAGGTGTTCGAGCGGATGCAGCAGCGCCGTCAGGACGGCTCCATCGTGGTCATCTCCCATCAGGAGCGAATCCTGAACATTGCGGACGAGATCGTCGTCCTGGACAAAGGGCAGGTGGTCCAGCAGGGACCCCGGGCCGAGGTCCTGCCCGGCCTTTTGGGCACCACCTCCGCGGTGGGGGCGTGCAGCGTGCTGGAACAGGGAGGTAGAGGATAAATGGACGAGATTCAAAAGCGGATTCTGGCCGAAGTGGCCGACCTGCACACCGTCCCCGAGGGGGCCTACAACATCCGGGCCAACGGCCAGACCGCGGCCCGGAACACCACCGCCAACATCGACATCGTCTCGAAGCCGGACGGCAGCGGCATCGACATCCACATCAAGCCGGGCACCAAGCACGAGAGCGTCCACATTCCGGTGGTGCTGAGCGAGAGCGGCCTGAAGGAGACGGTCTACAACGACTTTTACATCGGGGCCGACTGCGACGTGGTCATCGTGGCGGGCTGCGGCATCGACAACTGCGGCAATCAGGACGCCGAGCACGACGGCATCCACCGCTTCTATCTGGGCAAGAACGCCCGGGTCAAGTACGTCGAGAAGCACTACGGCCAGGGCGACGGCTCCGGCAAGCGAATCCTCAACCCGGTGACCGAGGCCTATATGGACGAGGGCAGCTCGATGGAGATGGAGATGGTCCAGATCAAGGGCGTCGACTCCACCGACCGGAAAACCAAGGCCAATCTGGCCGCCGGGGCCCGGCTGGTGGTCCGGGAGCGGCTGATGACCCACGGCAGCCAGACCGCCCTGAGCAGCTATGCGGTCAGCCTGAACGGCGAGGGCGCCAGCGCCGACGTGATTTCCCGCTCGGTGGCCAAGGACAACTCCTATCAAAAGTTCGACTCCCGAATCACCGGCAACGCCCCCTGCACCGGCCACACCGAGTGCGACGCCATCATCATGGACAAGGCGAAGATTCTGGCCATCCCCCAGCTGGAGGCCAACGACCTGGACGCCGCCCTGATTCACGAGGCCGCCATCGGCAAGATCGCCGGCGACCAGATCATCAAGCTGATGACTCTGGGCCTGACCGAGGCCGAGGCCGAGGAACAGATCATCAACGGCTTCCTGAAATAATAGCCCATAACGAAACTCACAGCTCCTGCATTGATTTGCGGGAGCTGTTTTTCCTTCTGATCGCCAAACCACAGCCGTCCTGAACCTGTAAAAACACCCCGCCGGGCAGGCAGCGCAGAGCCTTAAGACGCCCGGCGGGGGCGCGGGGGTGCAACCCCCGCACATCTAAAAGGGCGGGTGGGCGGGTTTAAAAAATCTGTCCCGCATACGAAAAAATCCCCCGCCGGAAGACAGGGGATTTTTTTTCAATATCACATCTGGTTGGCAAAGACCAACATGGCGATCCGGAAGTAAAGGATCAGGCTGCACGCGTCCACGATGGTGGTGATGAAGGGGGTGGCCATGATGGCGGGGTCGAGGCCCGCTTTTTTGGCGGCCAGGGGCAGCATTCCGCCCACCAGCTTGGCCAGCACCACGCTGAAGAACAGGGAGACGCTGACCACGATGGCATAGCCCATGACGTTCTCATACTGGCCCGCATAGAGCACGCTGTACATGAAGTAGATGCGCAGCCCGTTGACGAGGCCCAGAACCGCGCCGACAATGGCCGAAACCCGCAGCTCCTTGCCCAGCACTTTCAGGAAATCGGCGGGGGAGACCTCGCCCAGCGCCAGACCGCGGACCATCAGGGTGCTGATCTGGTTGCCGCAGTTGCCGGCGGTGTCCATCAGCATGGGCATGAAGGAGACCAGCAGGGGCAGGCTGACAAAGGCGGCCTCGTACTGGGTGGTGACCATGCCGGTAAAGGTGGCCGAGAGCATCAGAATCAGCAGCCAGGGAATCCGCTGCTTGGCGTGGGTCCAGACGCTGGTGCCAAAGTAGGTGGTGGCGTCCTCGTCGGGGAGGATGGCCGCCATCTTCTGCATATCCTCGGTGGACTCGTCGGTCAGGACGTCGATGGCGTCGTCGATGGTGATGATGCCGACGAACATTCCCTCGTTGTCCAGAACCGGCATGGCCGTGAAGTCGTACCGCTGCATCTCACGGGAGACGAATTCCTGGTCGTCGGTGACCTTGACGGTGACGACATTGTCCTCCATGATCTCGGTGATGGGGGTATCCATCTGGGCCAGCAGCAGGCTCCGGGCCGACACGACGCCCAGCAGCCGGTTATGCTCCACCACATAGCAGGTGTAGACGGTCTCGGCGTTCTCGCCCTGCTGGCGGATGGCGCCGAAGGCCTGGCTGACCGTCATCTCTTTCCGCAGCCGGACATACTCGGGGGTCATGAGGCTGCCCGCCGAGCTCTCGGGGTAGTTCAAAAGCTTGTTCAGGCTCTCGCGGGTCTGGCGGGAGGATTTTTCCAGAATCCGCTTGACCACGCTGGCGGGCATATCCTCCAGAAGGTCCGCGGCGTCGTCCAGGCTCATTTCCTCGATGGCGGCGATCAGCTCCACATCCGAGAAAGCCTCCACCAGATCGGCCTGGGCGTCCTCGGACATATAGGTGAACGCCTCAGCGGCCACCTCTTTTTTCAGCAGCCGGAAGACCACCAGACGGTTGTTCTCGTCCAGTTCTTCCAGCAGCTCGGCCAGGTCGGCGGGCTGGGTGTCCTCGGTGACTTCCCGCAGCTTGACATACTGTTTTTTGACCAGCAGCTTGAGCAGTCGGCTCTTGGTCAGCTGGTCGGGGCGGGGTGCGCTCTCGGTTTCCCGGGCGGCCTCCCGGGCTTCTTCTTCCTCGGCCTCCCGGACGTTCTGCTTGAGGTCCTCGGTGGCCTTCTCGTTCAGGTCCTGTTCCAGCTGTTTGCGCACTTCGGCGGGGATATCGGCGGGCAGCTCCTGGGCGGGCATCTGCTCCAGCGTTTCCAGTCCTTCGAGGGGGGAGAGCTTCTTTTCGTTCTGTTCCATTGGGTGTATACCTCCTTAACATAGTATTGGGTCAGGAGGATGCAGCCCATCGGGAAACAAAAAACGCGCCGCTTTGCTGTGCAAAACAGAGAAAATTCTCCGCACAGCAAGCCGCGTCCTTTCGATTCATCCGTCTGCGCGGGCATCAGCCCCGCAGGATGCGGACGTTCAAAAAGGCGAACGCAGAAAGCTTTGTTCTCCGATGCGCTGCACCGGCTCGTCGACTCTGATCCGGGTCCATTGTCCTGCGTTCACCTCCAAAAAATTTTATCCACCTGCATTATATCGCCCCGGGAAGGGAGGGTCAACCCCGAAGTCCGCATTTTACACAGATTTTCCGCTTAAATTTATTCATTCCAAATATGATGATTCCAAATCACAAATTAGTGGGGACGGGAACGCCCGAACGCAGCGGAAAGGTGCAACAAATTTTTATTCCCACCCACCCGCCCATATAATGAATCTTGGGGGCTGGCGCCCCCAAACCCCCAAAACCTTTAATGAATCTTGGAGGCTGGCGCCTCCAAACCCCCAAAACCTTTTCAGAAACTTCGGCGTGCAGGGAACTTGTTTTTCAGTGATCAGCTCTACGGTAAAGCCATCTTACTTTTCCGCCCGCAGCCGCTTACCATCAGGGCGGCGGACGGTTTGAACGGCAGGAACCGCCACAGCAGACCGCGTGGCAACAGCACCGAAGCGCCGCCTGCGGCGGATGAAGTGCCGCCTGCGGCAGATACAGCCGAAGCGGAGCAGGGGCCGCCGTACAAATTTTCAAGCGGCGTTTCCGCCCGCGCCGGAAATTTGGAAAACGGCAAACCCGTTGGCGTGTGCTGGCGCAGCGCTCCGGTTTTTTCAAGGGCGCCAGTCCCGCCGCAAATATTGGCTAAGCGCAAGAGGTGGCTCTGCATTGGCGGGGCCTGCCGGGCAAATCCGGACGCCTGCCCAAAAGCAGATACTCGGGTTAAATGCTTGAGCGTGGAAGTCCGCAGTAGTTGACCTGAGAAGCAGCTGCTATCCGCATAGAGCCCCCACGGGGGGCGGGGCCGCAGGCCCGGGGGGGACATCTAAAGGGCGGGTGGGCGGGTTAAAATAAAAATGCGCCCCGCTCACCGTTGCCAGTGAGTGGGGCGCCAAAACTTTTCCGTTTTCCCCGGCGCAAGATTCCCGCGCAGCGGGTCTTATGCGTCAGGCGGAGCAAGGTATCCGGGGCCGGACCTTATGCTCCCGGCACGCGCAGGGCGTGCTCTCAAGGGCCCTCGCGGGCGCTCTGGTATCTCAAGCCGAAATACGGCTCAAAATCGGGTTGCGTACAACGATTACTTGTACAGCTCGACCAGACGGGTCAGGTGCTCGTAACGAGCCTCGGCAGCCTTCTGGTTCTCCTCGAACAGCTTCTTGGCGCGGTCGGGGAAGGCGCGGGTCAGGCGGCTGTAACGGGTCTCGGTAGCCAGCAGGTTCTGGTACTTCTCGCCGTCGACGGCCTTGGAGGTCAGGGTGAAGGGGTTCTTGCCCTGGGCCTTCAGAGCCGGGTTAAAGGTGAACAGGTTCCAGTAGCCGGACTCGACGGCCTTCTTCATCTCGACCTGGCAGTTGGTCATGCCGCCCTTGATGCCGTGCAGCTCGCAGGGAGCGTAACCGATGATCAGGGAGGGGCCGGGGTAAGCCTCAGCCTCGGCGATGGCCTTGACCGCCTGGTTCATGTTGGCGCCCAGAGCGATCTGAGCGACGTAGATGTAGCCGTAGGTCATGGCGATCTCGGCCAGGCTCTTCTTGCTGATCTCCTTGCCGGCGGCTGCGAACTGGCAGACCTCGCCGATGTTGGAAGCCTTGGAAGCCTGTCCGCCGGTGTTGGAATACATCTCGGTGTCGAAGACCATGACGTTGACATCCTCGCCGGAAGCCAGGACGTGGTCCAGGCCGCCGAAGCCGATGTCATATGCCCAGCCGTCGCCGCCGAAGATCCAGATGGACTTCTTGGCGATGAACTGCTTGCTCTTGAGGATCTCAGCAGACTTCTCGCAGCCGGCGGCGGCAGCCTTCTCCAGCTCGGCAATCAGCTCCTTGGCGGGGGCGTCGTTGGCCTTGGTGTTGTTCTTGGTCTCGACAAACTTGGCGTAAGCAGCCTTGAGGGCGTCGGAAGCCTTGTCGGAGTTTGCAACCTCGTCGATCTGCTTGATCAGGTTGTCGCGGACGGTCTTCTGGCCCAGATACAGGCCCAGGCCGTGCTCGGCGTTGTCCTCAAACAGGGAGTTGCACCATGCGGGGCCGTGGCCGCTGTCCTTGTTGACGGTGTAGGGAGAGACGGACGCGGTGCCGCCCCAGATGGAAGAACAGCCGGTGGCGTTGGAGATGTACATCTTCTCGCCGAACAGCTGGGTGATCAGACGGGCGTAAGCGGTCTCGGCGCAGCCTGCGCAGGAGCCGGAGAACTCCAGCAGGGGCTGGTTGAACTGAGAACCGATGACGGTATCGTCCGCAAACTTGCTGGGCTTCTTGGAGATGTTGGCGACGCAGTAGTCGAAGACCTCCTGCTCGGCCGCCTGGCTCTCCTGCGGGACCATCTGGATGGCCTTGGTGGGGCAGACGGTGACGCACTCGCCGCAGCCCATGCAGTCCAGCGGAGAAACAGCCATAACGAACTTGTACTCGTTGGCGGGCTTGTTGTCGCGGCTCTTGGTCTGAGCGGGGGCGGCAGCCAGCTCCTCAGCGGTCAGCTGGAAGGGACGGATGGTGGCGTGAGAGCAGACGAAGGCGCACTGGTTGCAGCCGACGCACTTGGAAGCATCCCACTCGGGGACGTTGACGGCGGTGCCGCGCTTCTCGTAAGCGGAAGCGCCCTGCTCCCACTCGCCGTTGGCGTTGTGGGCGAAAGCGGAGACGGGCAGGCTGTCGCCGTCCATCCGGGAGATGGGCTCCATGACGTCGCGGATCTGCTTGACCAGGTCGGCGCGGCCGGTCAGCTCCTTGGGAGCGGGGTCAGCCTCGGGGTTGGACCAGGAAGCGGGGACCTCGACCTTGTGGATGGCGTCGACGCCGGCGTCGATGGCCTTCCAGTTCATCTCGACCACGTCCTGGCCCTTCTTGCCGTAGGACTTCTGGGCGGCGGCCTTCATGAACTGGATGGCGTCGTCGATGGGCATGACGTCCGCCAGCTTGAAGAATGCGGACTGGAGGATGGTGTTGGTGCGCTTGCCCATGCCGATCTCGATGGCCTTGTCGATGGCGTTGATGGTATACAGCTGGATGTTGTTGTCCGCGATATACTTCTTGGCCTCGGCGTTCAGGTGGCGGCCCAGCTCCTCGTCGGTCCACTGGCAGTTAATCATGAACACGCCGCCGGGCTTGACGTCCTGGACCATCTTCATGCCCATGTTGACGTAAGCGGGGGTGTGGCAGGCGACGAAGTCGGCCTGGTTGATGTAGTAGGGGCTGCGGATGGGCTTGTCGCCGAAACGCAGGTGGCTGATGGTCACGCCGCCGGTCTTCTTGGAGTCATACTGGAAGTAAGCCTGAACATACTTGTCGGTATGGTCGCCGATGATCTTGACGGAGTTCTTGTTTGCGCCGACAGTGCCGTCGCCGCCCAGACCCCAGAACTTGCACTCCTTGGTGCCCAGAGCTGCGGTGATGGGAGCGGGCTTGACCTCGGGCAGGGAGAGGTTAGTGACGTCGTCCACGATGCCGATGGTGAAGCGGGCCTTGGGCTCGTCCTTGGCCAGCTCGGTGTAAACGGCGAAGATGGAGGACGGCGGGGTGTCCTTGCTGCCCAGGCCGTAGCGGCCGCCGGTCAGGACGATGTCGTTCTTGCCGGCCTCACGCAGGGTGGCGGCCACATCCAGATACAGGGGCTCGCCCAGAGCGCCGGGCTCCTTGGTGCGGTCCAGGACGGCGATCTTCTTGACGGTCTCGGGCAGGACCTTCAGCAGGGAAGCGGGCACCCAGGGACGGTACAGGCGGACCTTGACGATACCAACCTTCTCGCCCTTGGCGTTCAGGTAGTCGATGACCTCGTCGGCGACGTCGCAGACGGAGCCCATGGCCACGATGACGCGGTCGGCGTCGGGTGCGCCGTAGTAGTTGAACAGGTCGTAGTTGGTGCCGATCTTCTCGTTGATCTTGGCCATGTACTTCTCAACGATGGCGGGCAGGGCATTGTAGACCGAGTTGCAGGCCTCACGATGCTGGAAGAAGACGTCGCCGTTCTCGTGGGAGCCGCGCATCTTGGGGTTCTCGGGGTTCAGGGCGTTCTTGCGGAACTCCTCCACCGCCTCCATGTTGCACATTTCCTTCAGGTCGGCGTAGTCCCACTTCTCGATCTTCTGGTACTCGTGCGAAGTACGGAAGCCGTCGAAGAAGTTCAGGAAGGGCACGTGGCCCTCGATGGCGCACAGGTGGGCCACAGGGGACAGGTCCATGACTTCCTGGACCGAGCTCTCGGCCAGCAT
>JAHLFH010000058.1 GCA_018883885.1 Candidatus Faecalibacterium intestinavium
CCCTGGCTGTGGTCCGGGTGGGAGAACGGGAGGACGACCTGGCCTACGAAAAAGGGGTGATGGCCCGCTGCGGAAAAGCCGGCGTGGAGGTCAAACCCTTTGTGCTGGACGCCGCGGCGTCTCAGGAAGAACTGCTGGCGGTGATCGGGCAGATCAACGCCGACCCGGCCATCCACGGCTGCCTGATCTTCCGGCCCCTGCCCGCCGGAATCGACGACGGGGCGGTCCGGGCGGCGCTTGCCCCGGAAAAAGATGTGGACGGCATCACCGACGGCTCTCTGGCCGGGGTGATGACCGGCTCGGGCCGGGGCTTTGCGCCCTGCACGGCCCAGGCCTGTATTGAGATCCTCGACCACTACGGCATCCCCCTCGAGGGCAGACGCGCGGTGGTGGTGGGCCGGAGCCTTGTGGTGGGCCGGCCCGCCGCCCTGCTTCTGGAACACAGAAACGCGACCGTGACCGTCTGCCACTCCCGCACCCGGGGCCTGCCCGCCCTCTGCCGGGAAGGGGAGATTCTGGTGGTTGCCATGGGCCGGAGGGGCTTTGTGGGAGCCGAATGTCTGACCCCGGGGCAGGTGGTGATCGACGTGGGCATCCACCTGAACGATGCGGGCAAGCTCTGCGGCGACGTCCGGTATGACGAAGCCGAGCCGGTGGCGGGGGCCATCACCCCGGTTCCGGGCGGGGTGGGGGCTGTGACCACCTCGGTTCTGGTGGCGCACGTTGTCGCCGCTGCGGAAGCAGCCTGCCGCTGACCCAAAGAAAAAAGCGCCCCTGTTCCGGGTTGAAGCGGAACAGGGGCACTTTGCTGTAGGTTTTCAGGTTCAGGCCCGGCCAATCAGGATGAGCAGGACCGCCGACGCCATGCACTGGAGGATGACCCAGCGGGTGACCACCTGCTCGTCGCTCCAGCCCATTTTTTTCCGGACGTGGTCGTGGAGCGGGGTCAGGGTGTTCTTCAGGATCCAGATGTGGAGAAAACGCTTGAGACTGATCTTCAGAATTCCCAGGCTGCCGTCCAGGATAAAGACCAGGGCCGCCAGCAAAAAGGCGAAGGGGTGGCCGCTTTTGAGGGCCAGCAGGGCCAGAAAAAAGCCCATGGCCCGGCTGCCGGCGTCCCCCATCAGGACGCTGGAGGGCTTGGCGTTGGACCAGAGATAGGCCAGCAGAGAACCCGCGAACACCGCCGCCGCCGTGACATAGGCCCCCAGCTCCTGCGCGTAGCCGACGGCGAAGGTGCCGATGCTGACGATGGCCAGGCTGGCCGAAAGGCCGTCCACTCCGTCGGTGCAGTTGACCACGTTGATGCTGGCCCAGATCAGGATGATGATGAGCAGCAGATAGACCGGGTAAGGCAGGGTGAAACTCCGCTGCAGAAAGGAAACGCCGCAGCCGTTGAAATTCAGGTATGTAATTCCGGCCAGGGCCGCGATGGCAAAGTCGATCAGCCCCTTTTTGTATTCATTCCAGGCCTGTTCCGAGGCGTCGTCCAGATACCCCGAGAGCATCGAGGCGATGAGCAGGGCGGTGTAGATGACAAACTCGGGCTGGAAGGGCAGAAACGCCAGAGAGACCAGCGCGATGCAGAGCACAAAAATCAGGCCGGAACCCCGGGCCTTGCCCCGGGACTGCTCGCCGTTTACGGCGAAGGCCCGGCCGTGGTCCTGGGGCAGACGGTCCCGGAACAGGGAGGTCATCAGGGCGGTGAGGACGAAGGCCAGCAGGAACGCCAGCGCCTCGACCCCCCGCTGCCCGATGAGGGAGTGCAGCAATGTTACCATGATCGAAAATCCTCTTTCTGATTGCAGTCTTTCGGGTTCTTCACACAGGGAAAAGTGTAGCACGCCGCCCCCAAAAAATCAATCCGCTGCACCCGAAACCCCCTTGTTTCGGCTTCTTTCTCTCTAAAAAGGCGTTTATCGACGCCCGTGGAGAATCGGGGAAAGAGATTTGTAGATCACCATGCAGATGGCGGCGTCCAGCAGGCCCTTGACCAGGGTGAAGGGCATATTGAAGATGATGAGGCACTTGATGAGGCTGTCCGCCGCGGGCAGAATCGCCTGATACATCCCGAGGATGGCCTCAAGAGGCAGGTGATAAAACTCCACATAGGCCGGATAGGTGATGAAATAGTTGACCGGCACGCTCAGCACCGCCATGGCCACGGCGCCCGCCGCTGCGCCGATCAGCGCGGTGCGGCGGCTCTTGCGGCGCTGGTAGATAAAGCCCGCCACATAGGCGAAGATGGCCCCCAGAAGGAAGTTGCACACCTCGCCCACCCCGGCGGTGGAGGTGCCGGGGATGATGAGATGGAGCAGGTTTTTCACCAGACTGATGACGATGCCGTAGACCGGCCCCAGCGCAAAGGCGCCCAGCAGGGCGGGCAGATCGGAAAAGTCCATCTTGACGAAAGACGGGATGATCATCGGCAGGGAAAAGTCCAGAAACATCAGGACAAAGGCCACGGCCGAGAGCATGGCTGCAACGGTGAGATTGTGGACGCTGTTTCGTTTGTTCATAACAATACCTCCCGGGGCGAAACGCCCCCTGACAAAAAATATGCGGGAAAGCTCTTTTCGCTCGTGATGGAAGGAGGACAAACGCAAAAAGGCCCTGCTGCATAGAATGCAACAGGGCGCAGAGAAAGACTTTGCCTCTCGTCTCTTTCATCCGGACTATACCGTCGGCCCCGGAGTCTCACCGGGTCAGCACCCCTTTTGGGAGGGTGGTCGCGGGCTATACCGCCGGTGGGGAATCTCACCCCGCCCTGAAACGAACTTTCTGAGGTAGAGCATATCACATTCTGCCCAAAAATCAAGCCCCATCCGGCATTTTCACAAAAAGAAGGGCGGGAAGCCTCCCGGGCAGGGTTTGCCCCGGGGGCGAATCTGTGATACAATGGCCGCATACAGTCGCAGGAGGTAGAACCATGATATTTTCGATTCAGGAGCTGACGTTTGCCCTCGGCTCCTTTGTTTTGGAGGGCTACCCGGCCTTTGCGGCCCGGTGCGCCTGCGCCCTGGCCCTCATGCTGGCGGGCGGGCTGCTCAGGCGCTGGCTCAGCGGGTACGCCGGGCCCCGGCTTCTGGCCCGCCGGTGGAAAGGGGAGGCCGTGCCCATCCTTCTGCGGGGATTCTCGGTCCCGCTGGAGCGGCTGGTCCTTTTGACGGGCATATATCTGGGCCTTGCGGTCCTGCCCTGGAACATCCCGCCCATGCAGGGCTTCCTGCTGAAGCTCTACCGGATCGGGGTCATCCTCTGCCTGTGCCACGGGCTCTACCGGGCCTCCGGGCTGACGGACCTCGCCCTTCGCTCCTTCGGCACGGAGATCCGCTCCAGCGCCACCCTCCGGTCGGTGCTGGTCAAAGCGTACAAACTGCTGGTTCTGATTTTGGGCGGTCTGATGATCGCCCAGGAGAGCGGCCTGCCGGTTTCCGGCCTCATCACCAGCGCGGGCCTCGTCGGCCTGACCCTCTCCCTTGCGGCGCAGGACTCCGCCAGCAATATCTTCAGCGGGATGGTGATCCTGCTGGAACAGCCGTTTCACATCGGAGACTGGATCATTGTGGAGGATGTGGAGGGCAAGGTGGAGGACGTCAACTTCCGCTCCACCAAAGTCCGGGCGCTGGACAATTCCCTCTATATCCTGACCAACAGCCGGGTGTGCAGCGCGGTCATCAACAACTGCGCCGAGCGGGAAAAGCGGCTTTACCGCTTTACCCTGGGGGTGACCTACGACACCACCCGCCCCCAGCTGGAAAAGCTGATGGAGGACCTGACCGCCATGATGAAAGCCTGCCCCGACCTCTACGAGGATTCGGTGATGGTCCGGCTGACCGGCTTCGGGGCTTCCAGCATCGACATTCTGGTTTCGGCTTACGCCCGCACCGCCGAGACCGACCGCTTTTATCAGATTCAGAACGGGCTGAATCTCTCCATCATGGATGTGATGAAGGAGAACAAGGTGGAGTTTGCCTTCCCCTCCACCAGTGTCTACATCGAAAAGGCTCCCCCAAGCCGATAAAAGCACAGTGGACAAAAAAGACACAGCCGCGGCTGTGTCTTTTTTCATCCGGTCAGGGCAGAGGAGGAAGCTGTTCGTTGAACGCCGCCAGGGCGCAGAGGGCATCCTCGCAGCAGATGGCCGTCACCCAGCCGCCGTTGGCCCGGGCCCCTCTCAGCCGGACCGGGTCGCCGTACCGGAGCGGGCGGCGGTAGGAAATCCGAAAGGAGCGGATTCCCTCCTTCAAAAGTTCTTCGGGGACCAGCTCGAGGGCCAGGTCCAGATAGGCGGTGTTGTGGACATGGCCGTTGTAGTCGATGTCGCTGCGGCGGAGGGCCAGCGGGGTTTCGCAGCTGAATTCGGCGGGGGCCCGCAGCCGGGGCAGCCGGTTCGGAAAGACCGTGTGTTCCTCGGGCTGGTAGCGGGCGGCCTCGTCGGGGCTGGCCTTGGCAACAAGGTTGGTTTTCAGGTCTACCAGCGCGAATTTGGCGCTGGCCCGGGCCAGGACCGCACCGGCGCTGTCTTTGAGCTGAAGCTCCCGGCTGGTCCGGCTGGAGGAATGGGGCTGAAACAGCCAGGTCTCGGCCAGAAGCTGGTCTTTGTGGGTGGGGGTCCGCAGAATCTCCACCCGCCAGTCGGTCAGCAGCCAGGCGGTGCCGCTGAGGCTGCGCTCCATCACCGAGATGCCCACCTGATAGGCGTGGTGGGAGCTGACGTTCTCAAACACCTTGAGCAGGGCGGAGGGGGTCATCTGGCCGTGAAAGTCAAAGTCCTCCACCCGGGGATAGACAGGCTCGGAATAAATCATAGACTCCTCCTGATGGGATTAAAGGGGCATCCCGGCCAGGGCCAGCAGGGCCTTGACGCCGGCCCAGAGGGCGGGCACCAGCAGGGCGGGCAGGAAATTGGCCACCTTGATGTGAAACTTGTCGCTCATGAAGTTGACCCCGATGCAGCCCACCAGAACAAAACCCGCCGCGCAGATCTGGCGCAGCAGCTCGCCCTGGAGCACCGGCTCCAGAAGCCCGGCAAAAAGGGTCAGCCCGCCCTGATAGAGGATGACCGGGATGGCCGAAAAGAGGACGCCGGGGCCCATGCTGGCCGCCAGCACAATGCTGGTGACGCCGTCCAGAACGCCCTTGGTGATGAGGGTGCTGGGGTCTCCCAGCAGGCCGTCGTTGATGGCGCCGACGATGGCCATGGCCCCGACGCAGTAGATCAGGGCGCCGTTGACAAAGCTCTGGGCGAAGCCCGACAGATGGAGTTTGTCCTCCACCAGATCCCCCAGACGGTTGAGATGTTCCTCAATGCCCAGGCTCTCGCCCACGATGGCCCCGAGAATCATGCTGAACACCAGCATCAGCTCCCCCGAGGAGGAGACGGAGCCTGTGGCGGGGTCAGAGGAAAGCATATTGGTGAGCGCGCCGTTCAGGCCGATCATGATGACGGCCAGGCCGGTGGCCTGATGGATGGCCTGCTCCAGATGGGGGCGGAGGCCCTTTTTCAGGATGAGGCCGACGCAGCTGCCTGCGGCGATCATCCCGGCGTTGACAAGTGTACCGGTCATTCTGTTTGTATTCCTTTCTTTTTCTCCCGCGCCCAAGGCCGGGGCGGGGCATTCCGTCAGTTCATCGCCCCGGCCCGGCGGAACAGCTGTTCCACCTGCCCGGCCAGCAGGGCGTGGTCCGGGCGGGTCAGAAGCGGGTCAGCCGCGAGAAGCGCCTGGGCCTCCCGCTGGGCGGCGTGAAGGGTGCGGGTGTCGGTCATAAGGTTGGCGATCTGCAAGGCGGGCAGGCCGTGCTGGCGGCTGCCGAAAAAGTCGCCGGGGCCCCGGGTCTCGAGGTCGTACTGGGCGACGGCGAAGCCGTCGTTTGTAGAACAGAGGAACTTGAGCCTCTGGCGGACGGCCTCCCCTTCGTGGTCGCTGACCAGAAAGCACCAGCTTTCCTTGCTGCCCCGGCCCACCCGGCCCCGCAGCTGATGCAGGGCGCTCAGGCCGTATCGCTCGGCGTTCTCGATGACCATGACGGTGGCGTTCGGCACGTCCACCCCCACTTCGATGACGGTGGTGGACACCAGCGCGTCCAGCCGGCCGGCCTTGAAGTCCTCCATGACGGCGGCCTTTTCCTTCGGCTTGAGTTTGCCGTGCATCAGGCCCACCCGGCGGCTGGGCAGCAGGGCCTTTGCCGTCTCCTCATAATAGGTGCGGACGGCCTTCAGTTCCCCGGAGGGGCTGTCCTCGATGGCGGGGCAGACGATGTAAACCTGCCGCCCGAGGCCGATCTCCCGGTCCAGAAAGCCGTAGAGATCCCGCCGTTTTCTGCCGGTGAGGGCGCGGGTCTTGACCGGCGTCCGCCCGGGGGGCAGCTCGTCCAGAATTGAGATGTCCAGGTCCCCGTAGATCAGAAGCCCGAGAGTCCGGGGGATGGGGGTGGCGCTCATGACCAGAAGATGGGGGTTGACCCCTTTTTCGGCCAGCGCCCCCCGCTGGCGCACCCCGAAGCGGTGCTGCTCGTCGATGACGGCCAGACCCAGCCGGGCAAAGCTGACCCCGCCGGAGAGGATGGCGTGGGTGCCCACCACGAGGTCGGCCTCGTCCGCCTCGATGGCGGCCAGGGTGGTGCGGCGGGCGGCGGCTTTCATCCCGCCGGTCAAAAGGGCCACACGAATCCCGAAGGGGGACAGAAGCCGGTTGAGGGTTTCGGCGTGCTGGACGGCCAGAATTTCGGTGGGGGCCAAAAGCGCCCCCTGATAGCCGTTTCGGATGCAGGCCCAGAGGGCCGCGGCGGCCACTAGGGTCTTGCCGCTGCCCACGTCCCCCTGCAAAAGGCGGTTCATCGAGGCCTCCCCCGCGAGGTCGGAGCAGATCTGTTCGGCGGCCCGTTTCTGTGCGCCGGTGGGGGAGAAGGGCAGGCTGGCCCAGAAGGGGGCGAGGTCCGCCCGCCGCATGGGGGCGCCGGTGGCCGCCGCGCCCCGGTTTTTCATCCGGCCAATTCCCAGCTGGAGCAGCAGAAGTTCTTCGTAGATCAGCCGCCGCCGCGCCCCGGCGGCTTCTTCCTCGCTGGCGGGACAGTGGATGGCCCGCACCGCCTCGGCTTTTCCGGGCAGACGGTATTTCTCCAGCATCTCGGCGGGCAGCGGCTCGGGCAGAAGCTCGGCGTGAGGCAGAAGCTGGCGGATACACCGGGCAATCGCCCCGCTGGAAAGGCCGTCGGTCTGGGGGTAGACCGCTTCAAAGGGGGCGGAGCGGACCTGCGCCCCGGTGCGGACCTGGGGGTTTATCATCCGGCGTTCCAGCATTCCGCCGGTGACCATGCCCTGAAAATAGTAGGTTTCGCCGATCTGCAATTTCGGGACGGCATAGGGGTTGTTGAACCAGACCAGTTCAAGGGTGGAAATATCGTCCCCGGCGGTCACCCGGTCCAGCTGGCGCCCTCCCGCGATCCGCCGTCCGCCGGGCTTTGCCATTACCTCGGCCCGGACGACGCATTCGGTCTCAAGGGGGGCTTCGGCGATGGAATAGGGCCGGGAAAAATCCAGATACCGGCGGGGGTAATGGCAGAGAAGGTCGGCCAGGGTCAGGATGCCCAGCTTTTCAAACCGCTGGGCGGTCTTTGGCCCCACCCCTTTGAGGTAACGCACCGGGGTGTCCGGGGTGAGGGTGGTGTCTTTTTTTTGTTCCATGGGGCCGACTCCTTTCCTGCGGACTGTCAAATTATTTTAACACCGCCGGGCGGAATTTTCAACAAACCCAAAAGTCGGAAAAAAGAAAAACCCTCACGCAACAGCATGAGGGTTTTTGGAGGTGGCGACCAGATTTGAACTGGTGGATGAAGGTTTTGCAGACCTTTGCCTTACCACTTGGCCACGCCACCATATGGGAGCAGGGTGCCTGCTCCATTTGGAGCGGCCGACGAGGCTCGAACTCGCTACCTCCACCTTGGCAAGGTGGCGCTCTACCAGATGAGCTACGGCCGCATATTTGACGCATTTATCCCTGCGTCCACTCCGGCGGGGAGTGCCCTGGACGAAACCGCCCAAAGTAGGCGGGAGAAATCTCCCATGTTGGCGACCCGGATCGGGCTCGAACCGACGACCCCCAGCGTGACAGGCTGGTGCTCTAACCAACTGAGCTACCGGGCCATGCATGGCTGTTCCAGCGGCGCTTGACCGCCGGAACGTTTGCTATTATACCCCGGATTCGAGCGGCTGTCAAGACGTTTTTTCGGGTTTTGAGCAAAAAAACCATTGTTTGGGACTGCCGCATCAAAAAAAGCCCTCCCGGCATCTGCGCGGGAGGGCAGGGTCAGAACGAAAATCAGGCCAGATCCTCGCCGTTGGAGGCGATGACCTTCTTGTACCAGTAGAAGGAATCCTTCTTCTCGCGGCTCAGGTCGCCGGTGCCGTCGTCAAACTTGTTGACGTAGATGAAGCCGTAGCGCTTGGCCATCTCGCCGGTGGAGGCGGAGACCAGGTCGATGCAGCCCCAGGGAGTGTAGCCCATCAGGTCGACGCCGTCCTTGACCGCCTCGGCCATCTGCTCGATGTGCTGGCGCAGATAGTCGATGCGGTAGGAGTCGTGGATCTTGCCGTCCGGGCCCTTTTCGTCGTAAGCGCCCAGACCGTTCTCGACAATCATCATCGGGATGCGGTAGCGGCCATAGATCTCGTTGAGGGTGTAGCGCAGGCCCTTGGGGTCGATCTGCCAGCCCCAGTCGGAGGACTTGAGGTAGGGGTTCTTGAACCCGGTGATGATGTTGCCGTCGCCCTTCTCGCCGTCGGTGTGGGTGGTGATGCAGTTGGACATGTAATAGCTGAAGCTGAAGAAATCGACGGTGCCCTTCTTGAGGAGTTCGTCGTCGCCCGGCTCCTTGCGGATCATGATGCCGTTCTCGTCAAAGAAGCGCTTTGCATAGTAGGGATACTCGCCCCGGACCTGGATGTCGGAGCAGAACCAGTTCATCATCTGCATCTGCTTCTGGTTGGCGATGATGTCGTCGGGGTCGCAGGTGGAAGCATAGCTGGTGACAAAGCAGATCATGCAGCCCATCTGGAACTGGGGATAGTGCTCGTGGGCGTAGGCCACCGCCTCGGCGCTGGCCACAAACATATGGTGCAGGGCCTGATAGCGCTCCTGCTTGTTGTCGGGCACTTCGGTCAGGGGGCCTTCAAAGCCCTTGACGGTGCCGGTGTTCAGCACAGCGCCCATGGGCATGGTGCCGGTGTTGATCTCGTTGAAGGTCAGCCAGTATTTGACCTTGTCCTTATACCGCTCGAAGATGGTCTTGCAGTAGTTCATGAAGAAGCCGATCAGCTCCCGGCCTTCCCAGCCGTTGTACTTCTCCACGAGGGCATAGGGCAGCTCATAGTGGCTGATGGTCACCAGCGGCTCGATGCCGTGCTTCTTGCAGCAGTCAAAGACCTTGTCGTAGAATTCCAGGCCCTTCTCGTTGGGGGTGTCTTCCATGCCGGTGGGGAAGATCCGGGTCCAGTTAATGGAGGTGCGGAAGGTCTTGAAGCCCATCTCGGCAAAGAGGGCGATGTCCTCCTCGTAGTGATGGTAGAAGTCGATGGCCTCGTGGCTGGGGTAGAGGCGGTCGGGATGGATGGTGGTGGTCAGCCATTTGGGGCTGGTGTGGCTGCCGTTGGTGCACAGATCGGGAACGCTGGGGCCTTTGCCGTCCACATCCCAAGCACCCTCGAACTGGTTTGCGGCACAAGCGCCGCCCCACAGAAAATCATTGCGAAAAACGCTCATTGGTGGTTACCTCCGTGTCTTTCTCTTGGGCCTGACGCGCAAAAGGCGCGGCAAACCCTCTCTTATAATGATAAACGAAAAGCAGGCCCAATGCAATTCCGAGGGAATGGTTGATCTGCCGAAAATTAAACTGTTTTTTTATGAAAAAAGTCGAACAGAAAACCCCTGCCCGGCAAAGCGCAGGGCAGGGGAAGAGGGGTTGGAGGGAGATAGTTCAGGCGCGGCTCCGCCGGTTCTGGAGCAGGCGGATCAGAGCGGGAACCAGAGCCATGGCGTAAAACGCCAGCAGCGCACAGCTGATGAACTCGGCCCAGCAGACCCCGACGGCGGGGGCCAGCAGGCCGGGCAGAAGCTTGTAGAGCGCCAGAAGAGGGCCCAGCGCCGCCGCAGCCAGCAGATACTGGGCCGCAGAGCGGTCTTTGGGGGCGGTGGAGAAACAGATCAGCCTCCGCTCGATCAGCCAGCCCGGGTAAAAGCCCAGCACCATTCCGGCGGCCATGAAGCCGTCCTCCATCATGACGCTGGGGTCCACCAGCAGCACGCCGTTCTGATAGTCCATCGGATAGCTCTTGGTCAGATAAAAGGCTACTGCGGCAAGGGCCAGGGCGCTGCCAACGCAGGCAATGATCCAGTCTCCCCGGGGGTTGCGCTCCAGCCAGGCCAGGACTCTGGCGTTGACTGCGAGATAGAGGCAGCACAGGCCGATTCCGACGGCCACATCCTGCGGGGTGTGGACCCCCAGATAGTTTCGGGAAAACCCGGTCAGCAGGATGAGAACCGCCATCGTCCAGGCCACCCACCGGCGCTTTTTCCCGAACCAGAGGGCAATACTGCCGTAGTAGGCCGTGGCGCTCTGGGAATGGCCGCTGGGGAAGGAGTAGCCGGTGGCGTCCCCGATGGCGCTGGCCACCGGAATCACCCGGGCGTCCCGCACCCAGGGCCGATAGGCGCAGACCCCCAGCTTGACCGTCTGGTTGAGCAGGGTGCTGCCGGTATAATTCAGCATCAGAAAGCTGCCCAGAGGCTTGTTCACCGCCCAGTAGACGAAGGCCACCAGCCCGATCAGCAGCGGGCTTGCCGCCAGCTCGGTGACGGCTTCCATCAGCGGGGTGAGCACGTCGCCGGTGGCCTGGCGGAAGTTTTGCAGCAAAAGCAGATATTCGATGTCCATAGAGAACTCCTTTGTCCAAGATTTTCACGGGGAAGGAATGGTTTCATTCTAGCAGGAAGCCCGCCCCGGCGCAAGCGGCCCAAAGGCGCGATAAAACAAAAAAGCACAGCGCTTTTGACGCTGTGCTCTGGCAGGGGTAGTAAGTCTCGAACTCACGGCACGCGGTTTTGGAGACCGCTGCTCTACCAACTGAGCTATACCCCTATACAACCTGCATTCCGCTGAATGCTTGATTATTATACAAAACCAAACCGGAAATGTCAAGCGGCTTTTTTATTTTTTTGGGACGCATCCGGCAGCCGGCGCCTGCCCGTCAGACAGCCCGCCGGACAGGTCCGCCAGGGTGACGCTGTCCATATACCGGTTGATGACCTCGTCCAGCCCGGTCCAGAAGGGCAGGGTGAAGCACTGGTCGCACAGCGGGCAGACGTTGACCTCGCTTTCCAGGCAGGGGATGGGCGCGACGCTCCCCTCGATGGCCCGCAGGATCTCCCCGGCGGTATACTCGGACGGGGCCTTCACCAGATGATAGCCCCCCTGGCTGCCCCGTTCGCTCTTGACCAGCCCGGCCCGGGCCAGCGGCGTGACGATCTGCTCCAGATATTTCAGGCTGAGCTGCTGGCGTTCGCTGATTTCCTTGAGAGAGAGCGGTTTGCCGGGTGCGCAGCGGGCCAATTCTGCCATCAGCCGAAGGGCGTAGCGGCTTCGTGTGGAAAATTTCATATCGTTCCCCCTTTCCCAAATCAGTATAACACGGGCGCCGGGCTTTGAAAAGGCTTGTGAAACCAAAAAAGCTCTGCTATCATAAAATGGAAGGAAGAACGTCCGGGCGTCCTGCGGGACAAAAGGCCCGGGACAAGAGAGGGAGATGCTGCAACCATGACCAGAAAAATAGACCCTGCCGCAGCCGTCCGGCTGCTGGATGCGGGCAAAGCCGCCGCAGTGGACGTGCGGGAGCCCGACGAATATGAGGAAGGCCATATCCCGGGGGCGCTGCTGCTGCCGCTGGGCCAGGTAAAGGGCCGGGCGGAGCAGGTTATGCCCGACAAAAACGCCTGCTGGCTGATCTACTGCCGCACCGGCCGCCGGAGCGCCGAAGCCGCCGCCTGTCTGGAGCGGATGGGCTACGCCAACCTCTACGATCTGGGAGGGGTGCTCAGCTGGCCCTATGAGCTGGAATACGGGCGCTGATACGCCGAAACGGAAGGACGCCGCCTGCGCGGCTTAAAACGCCCCGGCTCCGGGGCCGTCGGAATATGAGGTGAAAGAGATGTCGTTCGATCCCAAAACCTTTGCCGGGAGCCATTGCGGCTGCCGCTACCAGCAGGACTACCGCCCGACCCTGGGCCGGGACGGAAAAAAGGAGTCCGGCACATTGGAAGTGGTCAAATTTTATTACGATGGCCGCATCCGCTTTGAACAGCACTGCTACGGCGAAGCCGCGACCTTTGTGTTCGGGGTCTGGGCGGAGCGGATGGACCCGGACGGCGCCCTCCACTGGGCCCTGCCCGATCGGAAAAAGAGCTATTACGACGAGGACTATCTGCCCAAACGGCTGACCCGGGCGGATGAGGCGGGAAACCTTTACTTTGACGATGGAATCTTTCCCTGGAAGCTGGCGGATGATTTCGAGGCGGACCCGCGCTGGGGATACCCCCGCTGGAAAGTGGTTCTGGGCAAGCTGATGGGCAAGGGCCGCTGAGCGGGGCCGGGAATGTGACCGGGTTACAAAACACTAAATTCCTATTGACTTAATAGGGATTATGGGGTATAGTATCCCCGGGGACAGCCGAAGGGCCGCAAAAACCCGGCGGGCTGCCTCCCCGCCCGCACAAGCGGGGCGGAGCAAAGACGACAGACGGCCCGTCCGGGGCCGCTTATTTCCAGGAAAGGAACATCCCTATGGAAGATAGAAGGAACGGCGGGCTTCAGCCGCCCGATCATATCGTTTATCTGGACAACGCAGCCACCACCCCCTGCGCCCCCGAGGCGCTGGCCGCCGTGGTGGAGGCGCTTCAGGGACCCTGCGGCAACCCCAGCAGCCATTACAGCGTGGGGTATGAGGCAAAAGAGCTTCTGGACCGCGCCCGCGCCCAGGTGGCCGGGGCCATCCACGCCAGCCCGGCGGAGATCTTCTTCACCGGCAGCGGCTCCGAGGCCGACAACTGGGCGGTCAAGGGTTCGGCCCTGACCCGCGCCCGGCAGAACAAGCGCCATCTCATCACCAGCGCCTTCGAGCACCATGCGGTCCTTCACAGCATGCGCAGTCTGGAGCGGATGGGGTTTGAGGTGACCTATCTGCCGGTCACCCCGGAAGGGTATGTCCGCCCCGAGGACGTGGAGGCCGCCATCCGGCCCGACACCGCCCTCATCAGCATCATGATGGCCAACAACGAGATCGGCACCATCCAGCCCATCCGGGAGATTGCGGCCATCGCCCGCAAACACGGAGTCTGGATGCACACCGACGCCGTCCAGGCGGTGGGCGCGATCCCGGTGGACGTTCAGGAGCTGGGGGTCGATCTGCTGTCCATGAGCGCCCACAAGTTCAACGGCCCCAAGGGCGTGGGGGCCCTCTACTGCCGCAAGGGCGTCTGGCCGCAGAATCTGATCGACGGCGGCGGACAGGAAAACCGTCACCGCGCCGGAACCGAGAACGTGGCCGGCATCGCGGGCATGGGCAAGGCGCTGGAGCTGGCCGTCTCCTCTCTGGAGGAGCGGATGCAGCATGAGGCCCGGCTGCGGGATTATGTCATCGACCGCATCCTCTCCGCCATCCCGGAGGCCCGCCTCAACGGCGGCCGTTCGCCCCGGCTGCCCGGCAACGTGAACCTGAGCTTCCCGGGCCTTGAGGGGGAGACCATCCTGCTGGATCTGGATATGCACGGCATCTGCGCCTCGACGGGCAGCGCCTGCAATTCCGACAGCCTGGACCCCAGCCATGTGCTTCAGAGCATCGGGGTGCCGGAGGAGATCGGCCACGGTTCGATGCGGTTCAGCTTTGGCCCGCAGAACACCATGGAAGAAGCAAAATACCTGTGCGACGTGCTGGAGGAGGTCATTCCCCGCCGCCGCGCGATGAGCTGCATGTGGCTGCAAGGGCAGAACCGGGCCCGTCAGTTCAGCCGGAAGGGAGACGAATAAAATGGCAAGTATGTACAGCGCAAAGGTGATGGAGCATTTCGCAAACCCCCACAACGTGGGCGAGATGCCCGATGCAAACGGCGTGGGGGAAGTGGGCAACCCCAAGTGCGGCGATATCATGCGGATGTACCTCAAGATCAATAACAATGTGATCGAGGACGTCAAATTCCTGACCTTCGGCTGCGGCGCCGCCATCGCCACCAGCAGCATGGCCACCGACCTCATCAAGGGCAAGACGGTGGACGAGGCCCTCAAGCTGACCAACAAGGCTGTGGTGGAGGCCCTCGACGGTCTGCCCCCGGTGAAGGTCCACTGCTCGGTGCTGGCGGAGCAGGCGGTCAAGGCGGCGCTGGCGGATTACTACCGCCGTCAGGGCGTCGACCCGGAACCCATCGTCGGCAAGATCGAGGAAGACTGCGATCATTGCGAGGGCGGCAGCTGCGGTGTTTGAATCAAACCCAAAAAGGCCGGGACGGGTTCCCGGTCTTTTTATTATACATTATAAGGGCTTCGGGTGGGCAGAGCCAGCCGGTCCAGAATGAAATTCATCTCGTTCAGCTCAATCTGCCCCGGGGCGCTGGCTTTCCCGGCGCAGGCAAAGGTCATGGCGGAACCCAGCGCCTCCCCGCATACCCGGCTGACCGCTCCCAGCGGCCCCATGCTGATGGTGATGACGGGGGTCTCGGGATGACGTTCGGTCATCTCGGCGGTGGCGGCCAGAAGGGCGGCCACGTCGGCGGGGCTTTGGGGCATGACGGCCAGCTTGGCAATGTCGGCCCCGGCGGCCTGCATCCTGACCATCCGTGTCACCATTTCTGTCTGGGAAGGCGTTCGGGTGAAGTCATGGCTGGAACAGATCACCTTCACCCCTGCCTCGTGTGCCATGGTAATAAGAGAAGGGAGGACGTCCCCGGCAGGCAGTAGTTCCAGATCCAGCAGATCGGCGCAGCCGCTGTCACAGACCCAGCCGCAAAAGGCCCGATACCCGTCGAGGGAGAGGGGCTTTTCACCTCCCTCGGCTGCGGTCCGAAAGGTGACAAGAAGAAGTTTGCCGCCCAGTGCGGCCCGCAGGCCCTGCAAACAGCGGGTTACGGCATTGGGGTCTGCGCTGGCGTCAAACCAGTCGGCCCGCCACTCGACGCAGTCGGCGGGCAGGGCGGCGAATTCTGTTCCCCGGGCCAAAATGGCAGCCTCGGTGGATTCTACAATGGGCAGGATGGTTTTGGGGCGGCCCTCGCCGATCCGGCAGCCGCGCAGGGTAAGACAGGACATAAAATAACCCCTCTCTGTTTAAGGTTTGCCATACAGGGTAATGATACGTTTGGGGGAGGGAGGTTGTCAAGTGAAGCTTATTTCAAAAAAGAGGGAAAAACCTCAAAAAAGGTGTTGACAAAAGCTTGGTCGAGTGGTATTATACTCGAGCACCCCGGGTGACACGAAAGAATGACTCTTGGGGAGCTCACGAAAACCAATCGAAATTGTCCAAAACGCTTTGAAAAAAGCGCTTGACAAACGAGCGGCTGAGTGGTAGAATAAAGAGGTCGCCAGCTGAAAGGCGAGCGGCGAAACAGGACCTTGAAAATTGAACAATATCGAAAAACTTGTAACGGAACCTTATTGCGTGCGATTTGGAAAACGCACGTTAAGTTAAAACAATTCCAAAAACAAAGTAATTCGTACAAGGACGCAAGCGATTGCGGACTGAGCGAAGAACAAGATTTAACACTTTTTAAGTGATAAATATCATTTATAAAGAGTTTGATCCTGGCTCAGGACGAACGCTGGCGGCGCGCCTAACACATGCAAGTCGAACGAGATGAATTCTTACTCCGAGTCTTTTGCAGAGTTAGCCAAAAAGCGTCATTGATGCGGAGCATCAATCAGGCTTTTTAAGTAAGACTAACACAAAAGC
>JAHLFH010000059.1 GCA_018883885.1 Candidatus Faecalibacterium intestinavium
CGTCTGGCCCGGGGCCGCGCCCGCGCCCGCCGCAGATTCTGACCCGACCGGGGCGGTTCGGCCCCGTTTTGGATAGAAAACCCTGTATTCTCTGGATTTTTTGGAAAAAATAAAACAAGAGGTAGAAAAAGATGGGCAAGTTTACGTTTACGCAGACCGAAATTCCCGGCGTGGTGGTGATTGAACCCGAGGTGTTCGGGGACGACCGGGGCTATTTCATGGAGACCTACAAGAAAGAGGACTTCGCCGCCGCGGGCATCCCGGCGGAGTTTGTGCAGGACAACCAGAGCCGCTCCACCCGGGGGGTGCTGCGGGGGCTGCACTTCCAGAAGCAGCACACCCAGGGCAAGCTGGTCCGGGTGACGCTGGGGGAGGTGTACGACGTGGCCGTGGACTGCCGCCCCAGGAGCGCCACCTTCGGCAGGTGGGTGGGCGTGACCCTCTCGGCGGAGAACAGGAAGATGTTCTATATCCCCGAGGGCTTTGCCCACGGCTTTCTGGTGCTGAGCGACGCGGCGGAGTTCTGCTATAAGTGTACCGACGTCTACGACCCCGCCGCCGAGGGCGGCATCCCCTACGACGACCCCACCGTGGGCGTCCAGTGGCCGGACTGCGGCTGCGAGCACAAGACCAGCGCCAAGGACAAGCTGCACCAGCCCTTCGCCGCCCAGAAGTTTGAGTTTTTTGAGAAGTGGTGAGCGCCGTGGCAAAACTCAGGGGAATGGTTCTGGCCTTCTGGCGGTACCGGTATCTTTTGTATAATCTGGTCAGCCGGGATTTCAAGCTCAAATACCGCCGCAGCGTGCTGGGGGTGGTGTGGAGCGTGCTGAACCCGCTGCTGATGTGCCTTGTCTACTGGGCGGTGTTCAGCAGCCTGATGGATATGCGGGGCAGCGGCATCGACAACTTCCCGGTCTTTCTGATGTGCGGGCAGCTGCTGTTCAACTTCTTCAACGAGGCCACCTCCAGCGGCATGAGCAGCGTGCTCTCCGCCGCGCCGCTGCTGAAAAAGGTCTATATCCCGAAGTATATCTTCCCGCTGGAAAAATGCTGCTTCGCCATGGTGAACTGCCTGTTCAGCTTTGTGGCGCTGCTGCTGGTGATGGTCTTTACCGGCAGCCCCTTCCACTGGACGGTGCTCCAGGCCGTCTACCCGCTGGCCACCCTGTTCTTTTTCAGCATGGGGGTGAGCCTCTTTCTGGCGGCGTCCACCGTCTTTTTCCGGGATATCATGCACATCTGGAGCGTCTTTATCACGGCGCTGCTCTATTTTTCGGCCATCTTCTACGACCCCGCCCAGATGACCTTCAACATCGGCGGGTTCAATATGCAGCAGATCATCGCCCTCAACCCCATTTACTGGTATATCACCGGCTTCCGCCGGGCGGTCATGTGGGGGCAGGGGCTGGATCTGCGGATGTTCGAGGTCTGCGGGGCCTGCGCCATCCTCTCGATGGCGGTGGGGGTGACGGTGTTCCGGAAAACCCAGGACCGCTTTGTGCTGCATATTTAAGGAGGACGCTGGAACAATGGAACCGATCATCCGCATCGAGAACGTCTCGATGTGCTTCAACCTCTCGAGCGAAAAGCACGAGAGCCTGAAAGAATATTTCCTGGCCATGGTGCAGGGGCGGCTGCACTACGACGAATTCTACGCCCTGAAAAACGTCAGCCTGGACATCATGCCCGGGGATTTTTACGGCCTCGTGGGCCTCAACGGCTCGGGCAAATCCACCCTGCTCAAGACCATCGCCGGGGTGTACAAGCCCACAAGGGGGAAGGTGACGGTCCGGGGGACCATCGCCCCCCTCATCGAGCTGGGGGCCGGCTTCGATATGGACCTGACCGCCCGGGAGAACATCTACCTCAACGGCACCGTGCTGGGCTTCTCGCCCAAATATCTGGACGAGAAGTTCGACGAGATCGTGGAGTTCAGCGAATTGCAGAACTTCCTGGACGTGCCGCTGAAAAACTATTCCTCCGGCATGGTGGCCCGGATCGGCTTTGCCATCGCCACCATCACCAAGCCCCAGATCCTGATTGCCGACGAGGTGCTCTCGGTGGGGGACTTCCTGTTCCAGCAGAAGTGCGAAAAGCGGATGCAGGAGCTGATGGCCGGGGGGACCACCGTGATTCTGGTCTCCCATTCCATCGAGCAGATCGAGCGGATGTGCTCGAAAGTCGCCTGGCTGAGCCACGGCGTTCTCAAGATGAACGGGGACACCAAAACCGTCTGTGAGGCCTATAAGGCCGTCCAGCGGGGGCAGGCCTAAAGCACCTGTGTAAATAGCGGCCCTGCACCCCAATGGGGGTCTGGGGGCATCTGCCCCCAGGTTCCGAAAAAGGGCGGGCAACAACGCCGAAGCGCCGCCTGCGGCGGAGGAAGTGCTGCGCAGCTGAGGCGCTGCCTGCGGCAGATACAGCCGAAGCGGAGCAGGGGCCGCCGTCCAAATTTTCAAGCGGCGTTTCCGCCCGCGCCGCAAATTTGGAAAACGGCAAACCCGTTGGCGTGTGCTGGCGCAGCGCTCCGGTTTTTTCAAGGGCGTTCGTCCCGCAGAAAAAACGGCTAAGCGCAAGAGGACGGGCATTCAGATGAAAAGACGTGGGCTTTCCCGAACCTGAAACTTGAGGAAATAATTTTACTTGGGTCCGGCATTTGCAGTAAATTGCTGGCTTTTTCCGGGATTGCTCTAAAGGGTAAAATGGTCAAGAATCCGACCCGGCAGCCGGGACCTGGGAAGCCGCCGCGATGAACGCCTCCATCTGGGGGGTCACCCATTTGTCCCGGTGATAGAACAGCTGGCGGCGCATCTGAATGCGGCAGTCGGGCAGGTCCAGAAGGACCACCCGCCCCCCGGCAAGACGGGGACGCACCAGATATTCGGGCAGGAAGGACAGGCCCAGCCCCTGCTCCACCAGCTGGCAGAGCAGGGCGGCGCTGCCCAGCTCCAGACAGGGCCGAAGGGCCAGATGACGGGCGGCAAGGATCTGTTCCAGGGCGTCGCGGTAGCTCATCCCCCGCTCGGTCAGGAGAAAGTCCTGCCCGGTCAGATCCGGAAGAGAGAGAGAACGCTTCCCGGCCAGCGGATGCCCGGCCGGGGCCAGAAAACAGATGGGCTCCGGTTCGTCCAGCGCAAGAACCATCTGGGGCTGGACGATGGGCCGGTCCAGGGTGTAAGCCAGATCAATCTGGTTGGAGTTCAGCAGGGCCGCCATCTCCTCGGTGACGGCGGAGCGGAAAATCAGCTCCACCTGAGGGCAGCGGGCGCGGAAGGCGTGGACCAGCCCGGGGAGGAAGGCGCTGCAAAGGGAATCCGCCATGGCCACCCGAAGGGTGCCCCGGGCTTCCATGGGCTGCTGGAGGGCGTTGTGCGCCTGCTGGGCCGTGGTGAGAAGGGTGCGCGCATAGCCCAGAAAGGTCTGCCCGGCGTCGGTCAGCCGAACCGTCTTCCCTACCCGGTCAAACAGGGGCACCCCCAGCTCGGATTCCAGCTGGGCCATCTGGGCTGAAACCGCCGACTGGGAGTAGCCCAGGTCCCGCGCAGCGCGGGAAAAGCTGTGCAGCTCGGCGATGTGAAGAAAGGTGTTGATGTTGCGCAGTTCCATCGCCTCACCTCCGGCCGGCCGGCCCGACCTGACGGATGGTCAGCCGCTCGCCGTCCACCGAAAAGCGGACCTCCAGCCCGGCAAATTCCATCCCGTAGACCCGCTCCGGGTCGTGCTGGTAGGAGGGGCGGGGGTCGTTTTCCAAAACCCCCAGAAGGGCCTCCCGGTCTTCCGGCGGGACCAGCGCCCAAAGCTCGTCCGGGCACTCCACCGCGAGACGGTGGGTCTGAGTCCGGGCGGTGAAGCCCTCGGAGGCGTCCGGGTGGGCGTCCACATAGGGCAGATAGGGCTTGATATCAAAGATGGGGGTTCCGTCCAGAAGGTCGGCCCCCAGCACATGGAGCACCGGTCCCCGGGCGGGGTCCAGCTCAATCCGTTCCAGCTTCACCGAGGAAAGCCCCAGCGCGTTGGGCCGGAAGGGGGATCGGGTGGCAAAGACGCCCACCCGCGTGTTTCCGCCCAGCCGGGGCGGGCGGACCGTCGGAGACCAGCTCTCCCGCACCGCCTCCGAGAACTGCCAGATCAGCCAGATGTGACTGAAGGCTTCCAGCCCCCGCACGGCTTCGGCCACCCGGTATTCCGGCTCAAAGACGATCTCGGCCCGCAGGCTCTCCACCAGCCCGCTCTGACGGGGGATGCCAAACTTGGTGGGAAAAGCGGTGTGGATGCGGGCGATGACCTTGAGGGGGGGCATCTGGGTCGTTTTTTCCTCCATGATGGTTTCTCCTTTTTATAAACCGCGGCAGAAGCCCACGGCCTTGCCTTCGATCTGAATTTCTTCCAGCTGAGCGCCGGAATAGATCATGGGCGGGCAGACGGCGGCGTTGTCGGCCAGCAGCATGACGGTGTCCCCCTGCTGGTGAAAGTGTTTGAGGGTGGCCTCGTCGCCGATGCGGACGGCGGCGATCTCCCCCTGCTCCACCTGGGGCTGCTTTCGGATGCAGACGATGTCCCCTTCCCGGATGGTGGGGGACATGCTGTCCCCGTGGCAGGTCAGCGCAAAGTCGGCGTGCCACGCAGCCGGAACCCCGATGTAGGATTCGATGTTCTGCTCCGCCAGGATGGGCGTTCCGCAGGCGATGGAACCGATCAGGGGCACCCGGACCATTTGAGGCAGAGGCTCAAAGCCCGGAGGAGGACAGGGGGCGTCCGGGCCGGTGATGCCCATCAGATAGGCGGTGGTGGTTTCCAGCGCACGGGCGAATTCCTCCAGCTTGATGTTGGGGATGTCGTTGACCGCCTTTTCAATTTTGTTGATGGAAGATTTGGAGCGGTAGCCCATCCGACGGGCCAGCTCTTCCTGCGACAGGCCGAGCTCTTCCCGGCGCTGCCGGATGCGTTCGGACAGGATAGACATGGTGCGTTTCCTCCTGAGTTGGATTGATGAACCGGCCCCTGCGGGGCCTCTGGATATATTATAGCACAAAAAGGCATTTAAAATCAACTTTTATCCACTATTTTTAAAAATCAGTTGACAATAAATCTACCGAGTGGTAAGATACCGGCAGTAGAACGAAAATCAACCAAGGGAACGCAGAAGGGAGAGGATACGGATGGTTGATACAATGAGACTGCGGGAGCATATTCAGAAAAGCGGGTACAAGCTCGGATTCATAGCCGATAAGATGGGGATCAGCTCCAACACGCTTCGGCTCAAGCTGATGCAGCAGACCGATTTCAAGGTGGAAGAAGCCCGCTGTCTGTCGCAGCTGCTGAATCTTTCGGCGGAAGAACGGGATGACTGCTTCTGGGGAAGAACGACGGTTGAATGAAAATCAATCACACCAAAAGGAGGACAGAATGACCAGGGAACAGCGATATAAAACCAAACAGGCCCTCTGGAGCTACTCCGCCTTGCAGCGGCTGGAGGATGAAGAAAGCCGGAACTGGTGCGACGCCATCCGGCAGACAGTGGACTACTACGCGGAGTTTGACCCGCTGCGCGCGGGAATCTTGCAGCGGCGTTATTTTGAACACGCCACACAGGAGAAAACCATGGAACTGCTGTGCGTCGGACGGACCACCTTTCAGAAGGCGCAGCTGGATCTGCTGAGCACGCTGGCCGTCTTTGCGGCTCGGAAGGGGCTGCTTTGAAGAACGAAAAAAGACCGGCGCAAACGCTCGCGCCGGTCCTTCTGCTGCCCGGGTGGGTCAGCCCTCATGTTTTTGATTGGATGCGTTTTCGCACCGCTCATGGCAGGCGGAGCAGTTGCCGCCGCAGCCTTCGCCCTTCCAGCCGCCGTTCTTGGAGATCCAGACCACGGCCAGGGCAAACAGCCCGATCAGAACGATCAATGTGATGATCGCACGCAGACTCAGCATATGACAAACCTCACTTATTTTGGATAGGGCCCGGAAGGGGCCGGTTCATTCCGCACAACAGTATACAATATTTTTGGCCGGAGAGCAATCCTTTCGGCAGACAAAAGGAAAAAACCGTCCCAAAAACAGACGGCGGTTCGAGCAAAAAACAGCCCGCCCCGGCGCGGGCCGATTTTTTTGAAAAAACGCTTGCATTTTGGCCCGGGCCGTGCTATAATAATCGCGTTCCGATTCGGAGGATTAGCTCAGCTGGTTAGAGCACCTGCATCACACGCAGGGGGTCTGGGGTTCGAGTCCCTAATTCTCCACCATTAGAGACGTGCTCGAACACTTTGGGGTGTTCGGGCACTTTTTTGTTTGGAACGTCGTATTTGGTTTTTCGGTGTCTATGGATGAAGTGCTCCGCATTGGCGGGGCTTCTGTCTGAGGCAAACCAGAAAACGAGGGGGCTGTTGCAAAACGAAAGTAGAGCAGCAGCCCCATCTCATTTTTTCGTCTGTGCTGTTTTGCAACAGCCCCGTGTGCCAACAGGGATGCTGCTCGCCCCTATTGGAAACCCAGAGTCAAAGAGATCGAGCGTCTTTTTTGGGATATTGCCTCACATTTTCGCAGTCTATATGCTGAAAATGCGGCTCAAAGCTGCAGTGCGGGGCGCTCCTTCAAAAATCGCTTCATCCTTCTGCTTGTTCTGACTGCGGTGTTCTATCCAAAAGAACGACCCCTGTCCTGCACGAATTGGCAAAACAGGGGCGTTCCATTAAGAATGAAGGAGAGGGTATCAGATGTTCAAGGTGTACTGCTCGGCAGTGACTCGAGCCGTGCCGTCGGCTGCAAAGGTGATGCCTTCGGCATCCTGAGGGGTATAAATGCAGGCGGTCATGGTCTGCTCACCGTCGTTGATAAAGACCTCCACGCTGTTGCGATCCAGCAGGACCCGGAGTTTCAGGGTCTTGTCCGGGCAGAGGATCTTGCAGCTGCGGGTGTGGACGATGTCCTGATACAGCCCGCCGGCGTAGGTGCGGTCCAGGGTAAGCGTAGCACTGCCGGGTTCATAGGTGAGGGTGGTGCAGAAACGCTCTTTGGCCGCCAGTTTGAGGGTGAAGGAACGGCAGTCTTCCTCGGGGGTGATCTGGACCGTCAGATCGATCACCCGTCCGCCGATGCCCTCCAGCTGGGTCTCGTCCTGAATCAGAATGTTTTCATGCAGGACCTTTTGGCCGCGGGCGGCTTCCAGCTCCCGGACGGGGGTCTGGATGAGACGGCCGTCTTTCAGCTGGAGTTCCCGGGGGAAGATGGTCTGACCAAACCACCGGCAGCCCTGGGGCTTGGCACTGGAGCCGGACCAGGACTGCATCCAGGCGGTCATGATCCGCCGGCCGTCCGGGGCCAGGGTGGTCTGGGTGGCATAGAAGTCGATGCCCTCGTCCATCAGCTGGACCTTTTCGCGGGTGAACTGATGGGTCTCGGGGTCATAGCTGCCGATCAGGGCGATCACGCAGTGCCCGTTGTGGTATTCGTCATGGGCCTGCATCTCCATGGGGCCCGCCATCAGGACCTGCTTGCCTTCCAGCTGGAAAAAGTCGGGGCACTCCCACATGACCCCGTATTCTCCGCGGCTGGCGTCCAGCAGGGTGGTGTATTCCCACTGGAACCCGTCCGGGCTATGGAACAGCAGCGCCGCGCCGCCCTCGGTCTCGCTCTGAGCCACTGCCACCGCAGAATAGCTTCCGTCCGGCTCCTGCCAGATTTTGGGGTCCCGGAAGTCGAACCGGCTGAACCCTTCCGGCAGATCCCGATGGGTCAAAACCGGGTTCTGTGGGAGCTTTTCATAATTCAGACCGTCTCCCACCGCCACGCACTGGGTCTGGATGTCCCGGTGTGTGCCGTTCGGCTGCGTTTCCCAGAGAACGCCGGTGTAAAGCAGCAGCTGGCGTCCGTCGGGAAGCTGGGCGGCGGAACCGGAGAAGCACCCGTTTTGGTCAAAGGGCGCGTCCGGCGCCAGGGCTGCGGGCAGGTATTCCCAATGGATCAGGTCACGGCTGACCGCATGGCCCCAGTGCATCGGCCCCCAGACCGTGTCGTAGGGGTAGTATTGATAGAACAGATGATACTGTCCCTGGTAGAACGAGAAGCCGTTGGGGTCGTTCATCCAGCCCACATAGGGGGTCAGGTGGTAGGCGGGGCGCTGATCGGCGGGAATGGATGCACCCTGTTCTGCTTCATAGGCGCGGGCTTTTTGTAAGATCGTGCTGTCCATAGCAGTCTCCTATCGAAGAATCTTCCCGGCCGGGGGTGCCGCGCCGGGAGCATTGGCGGGGGGATCAGGCGTAGTAGGCGTCCAGATACTTCTGCATGATGGCCAGGTAATCGGACAGGCCGTATGCCTCCAGCTTGTCCAGATACTCCTCCCAGCTGCCGCTGGCCATGCCGTTCATGATCCAGTCCGCCTTGCAGGTGTTGATATAGGTGGAGAGATCGGCCTCCAGGTTGGAGACCTGGGTGGTGTCGTCGGTGCTCATGAACACGTTGGGGTAGACGTAGTCGTTGTTCATGTCGGGGGTGTAGACCTGCTCGATCCAGTCCAGACGGTACTGTGCGTCGTCGGGGCAGGTGACGTAGACGTCGTAGTACTCGTCCAGGATAGCCAGGGGGCCGCCGACGCACTCGGCCTCGCGGACCTCCACGGGGGAAGCATCGCCCAGAGGTGCGTGCTTGAGCATGGGCTCGCCGTCGGCGTTGGTGGACATCTCAAAGATATCGAACTCGTCCTCCTCGCCGTAGGTGCCCCAGTTGTTCTGGGGAGACTGCATGGGATCGTACATCTGGTCCAGCCAGGCACAGACCAGGGCGGGGTTGGCGGCCTTGGCGGTGACGACGCAGCGGCCGCGGTTGAAGCCGCTGGTGAAGGAGCCGTTCTGCGGGGTGATGTTGGTGACGTCGGCGGTCAGGGCGGGCAGCGGCTCCCAGTCGGTGAGGTTGTCGATGTTGGCCACGTCCCAGCTGAAGCAGACGCCGTACCGGCCGGCTTTGCCCTTGGAAACGTAGGTGGACCACTCCTGGGTGAAGCACTCGGGGTCGATCAGACCCTCGGCGTACAGCTGGTGCAGCCACTCCACACCCTTCTTGAAGCCCTCCTGGGTGGCGGCGCAGATGACCTTGCGGTCGTTGGTGACGGCGATGTGGCGGCCCTTGTCCATGTCGCCGTAGCCCTCGCCGAAGCCGTTGATCAGGATGCCGGGGTCCTGGTCGCCGTCGTTGACGATGCAGGACATGGGGATGATGCTGCCCTCGATGCCGAACTCGCTCTGGAGAGCGGCGGCATTGTCCCGGAAGGCGATCAGCACCTGCTCGAACTCGTCCACGGTGGCGGGCATCTCAAGACCCAGGAAGTTCAGCCACTTGGTGTTGATGAAGCTCATGTTGCCCACGGTCTGGATGGCGGTCTTCTGGGAACCCAGCTGCTCGATCCAGGGCAGACCCCAGATATGGCCCTCCGTATCGGTGCACATGGTGCGGTACTCGGGGTACTTGTCGAAAACCGCCTTCAGGTTGGGCATGTTGTTGTCGATGTAGTCCTCCAGAGCGATCACGACACCCTGTTCGGCATAGCGCAGCAGGTTGCTGTCCGAGAAGTCGGCGCTGAAGATGAAATCGGTGAGGGTGTTGGGGTTGGACATGGTCAGGGAGATCTTGTCGCCCCACTGGTCGGACTGAATGGCGGTCCACTCGATGTGGACGTTGGTCGCCTCCTCCAGGCGCTTGAAGATGGTGCGGTTGTTGGGCTGGGATTCGCTGCCGGCGGGGTAGCTGGTGGTGCCGGTCAGGGTGACGGTCTCAGCCAGAGGGAACTCCACGGGACCATCCACCACCACGGCGGCAGCGGCCTCGTCGTTGGCGCTGCTGCCGCCGCCGCCGCAGGCGCTCAGAGCCAGAACGGAACCGGTGATGGCGCAGGCCTTCAGAAAGTTGCGGCGGGAAATCAGCTTTTTCATGAGGATTCTCCTTTTCTTTTTGTTCTTTATGATGTGTCAGGACGAGTTTAAGGTTAGCCCTTGATGGAACCGGCCATGATGCCGACGTCGAAATACTTCTGGAAGAAGGGGTACATCACGATCAGAGGCAGGCTGGAGATGATGATGGTGGCGTACTTGAGCAGCTCGGCCAGCTGTGCCCGCTCGGCGGTGCTCTGGATGTCGGCGATCATGCCGGACTCCGGCTGGCTCTGGATCAGGATGGAGCGGAGCACCAGCTGCAGGGGCTGCTTTGCGGTGTCGTTCAGGTAGATCATGGCGTCAAAGTAGCTGTTCCACATGCCCACGAACTGCCACAGGGCCAGCACCGCCACCACCGGCATGCAGATGGGGATCAGGATCTTGAAGAAGAAGGTCATCTCGCTGGCGCCGTCCACGTCCGAGGCCTCCCGCAGCTCCCGGGGGATGCCCTGGTAGTAGGTGCGGGCGATGATCATGTTCCAGACGCTGAAGGCACCGGGCAGGATGACCGCCCACATGGAGTCCAGAAGGCCCAGGTTATTGATGAGCAGGTAGGTGGGGATCAGGCCGCCGCCGAAAAACATGGTGATGACGAACAGGGTGTTGAAGATGGCCTTGCCCTTGAAGTCCGACAAGGACATGGGGTAGGCGGCCAGCATGGTGACCGTCACCGAGATGATGGTGAAAAGCACCGAGTAGAGGACCGCATTTTTGAAGCCGGTCCAGATCTGTGCGTCGGTGGCCACCCGTTCGTAGGCGGTCAGAGTCCACTTGCTGAAATCGAAGGTGATGCCCTTGTTCTGGAGGGTGACCGGGTCCATGAAGGATGCGATGATGATGTACACCACCGGCACGATGATGGCCACCACGAACAGGGCCAGCAGGACATACCCGATGAACAGGATGGCTTTGTCCTGGCGGGTGTAGATCGCGAGCCTTCCGCTCTTTTTGGTTTTCGCTGCCATGGCTCTGCCTCCTTTACAAGCCCTTGCCGTCGTTCATCTTGGCGACGACCTTGTTGACGGCGATCAATAGGATGACGTTGATCACGGTATTGAACAGGCCGACGGCGGTGGAAAAGCTGTAGTCGCCGTCCAGCAGGCCCTTTTTGTACACATAGGTGGCGATGATCTCGGCGGTCTGCAGGTTCAGGTCGGTCTGCAGGGCGTAGGCCTTTTCAAAGCCGATGCTCATGATGTTGCCGGCCTGGAGGATGAACTGGATCACCACCATATCCTTGATGGCGGGCCACTCCACGGTCATGATCTGCTGGAAGAGGTTTGCGCCATCGATCATGGCGGCCTCTTTCAGATCCTTGCTGGCGTTGGAAAGGGAGGCGGTGTACATGATGGAGGCCCAGCCTGCGCCCTGCCAGATGCCGCTGATGATGTAGATGGGGCGGAACGCCTCGGGGATGGTCATAAAGTTGATGCTGGTGTTAAACAGGCCGTTTACCGGGCCGGTGACCGACAGCAGCACCCGAACCATGCCGCAGAGAACGATGACCGAGATGAAGTTGGGCATATAGAGCACCAGCTGGATCTTCTGCTTGATCTTTTTGCTCTCGATGCGGTTGAGCAGGAAAGCCAGGATGATGGGAATGGGGAAGCCCCACAGCAGGCCGTAGACGCTCAGCTTCAGCGTGTTGATGAGGTAGCGCTGAAAGTCCGGCGAGGACATAAAGCGCTGGAAATGTTCGAATCCGACCCACTCGCTGCCCAGGATCCCCCGGAAGGGGTTGTAATTCTGGAAGGCGATCAGGACGCCGCCCATGGGCATGTACTTGAAGATCAAGGTCAATGCCACGGCCGGCAGGATGAAGATGAGGTACAGCTGCCAGTGCCGCGCCATGTAAACGCATGTGTTGTGTACACGTCGGCTGGCAGATACCGCAACTGCCCCGGACTGGGACGCTTTTGCTTTCATGTGTTCAGTTCCTCCTTTTCGATGATGTTGCACTTTCGTTTGCGTTTGCACAACCGGGTGGGTGACTTTTGAGATAATGTGTGCAAATGCAAACTTCTGACAGCCTCTTTATACCATGCATCCTGGCAAATGTCAATGATATTTTTCATATACCCGGGATATTTTAGGTGAATTTGTCCGACTGCACAAGCAGTAAAGTGTGCATTTGTGCAAAATGGACTTTTTCGATTTTACATTTGACTAATCAGCGGGCTTGCATTATACTGAGAACCAGAAAGACCATAGGAAACATTATAAAAAGGAGGAGGATGCCATGGCTGGCAAGGTGACGATTCAGGATATCGCCAACGAGCTGCAGCTTTCCCGCAATACGGTGTCCAAGGCGATCAACAACACAGGGACCCTGGCGGATGCCACCCGGGAAAAGATCCTGCGTAAGGCGGCGGAGATGGGTTACAAACAGTTTGCCTATCTGCCTCTGTTCCAGGAAGAACCCAAAGAGCTGCCCCATCCCGACGGCAAGCGGGAAATTGCAATGCTGACTACCTGTTTTCTCAGCAACTCTCATTTCTCGTCCATGATGATGGACCGGTTCCAGTCCGAGATCCGCCATCTGCACTACTGCCTGACCATCCACCGGATCTCTCCGGCCGAGCTCAAGGCCCGCAGTCTGCCGGCCTCCTTCGACCGGGAGCGGACGGCGGGAATCATCTGCTTTGAGGTGTTCGACTATGAGTATGCCCAGATGCTCTGCGGCCAGGGCATCCCGCTGCTGTTTGTGGATACGCCGGTGATGGCCCTCAAGCCCCAGCTGAAGGCGGATCGGCTGTACATGGACAACCAGGTGGAGATCCAGAACTTTGTCCGTCTGATGGCCCAGCGGGGGAAAAAGCGGATCGCCTATGTGGGGGACATTTGGCACTGCCAGTCCTTCTATGAACGGTATATGGCCTACAAGGAGGCCATGGAGTGGCTGGGGCTGGCGGACAGCCTGAAATACAGCATCCTGGAAGGCTGCGCGGCGGAAGAATACTCCGACATACTCCAGAAGAAGCTCCAGTCCTTTGACCGGATGCCGGAGGTCATCCTCTGCTCCAACGACTTCTTGGCCATGGATGTGACCCGGGCGCTGCAGCGGATGGGCTGCTCGGTGCCGAAGGATGTGTGGCTCTGCGGCTTTGACGACAGCCAGGAGGCCTCCTTCATGACCCCTCGGCTGACCTCCATCCACATCCATGGACAGATCATGGGCTTTACCGCTGCGGATCTTTTGATGACCCGGATCAAGGAGCCCTCGCTGAATTACCGGACCGTGTACACAGAAACCAATTTGATTTTAAGGGAATCCACAGGAGATCACGAGGCAAAAGTATGAGCAACTGGTTTGACCCTGACCGGCCGCTGCTGGCCTTTATCACAAAGATGGCCTACAGTGCCTATCTGAACATTCTGTGGCTGATCTGCAGCCTTCCCATTGTTACGGCAGGGGCTTCCACCACCGCCCTGTTCTATGTCACCCTCAAGATGGCCGAGGACCGGGACGAGGGGCTGACCGGGATGTTCTTCCGGGCCTTCCGGCAGAATTTCAAGCCCGCCACCAAGCTCTGGCTGATCCTGCTGGGAGCGGGGGTCTTCCTGGGAGTGGACGGCTATATCCTCTGGCATCTGTGGAGCCAGAATATTTTTTGGACCCTGATCGCCGCTCTGCTGATCGCAGCCGCGCTGGCCTACGCTATCGTTCTGATGTACGCCTTCCCGCTGCTGGCCCGGTTCGAGAATACCACCTTCGGCATCCTCAAGACCTCGCTGCTGGTGGGGCTGCGGTATCTGGTCTGTACCCTGGTGATGGCGGGGATCTACTTCCTGATGGGCTGGATCGTGGTCTATCTGTTTACCCCGGCCTTCCTTTTGGGATTCGGCTGCTGTGCCATGCTCTGCTCCTTTCTGCTGGTGAATGTCGTCCACGCCTGCGGGGGCGACCCCGACAGACAGCCTTCAGAGGAGGAGCCTCAGCATGAATGACCAGGCCAGAAAAAACCGGGAGACGCTCCGCCGGCTCCGGGGAAGAAAGCGGCTGGAACACATCTGGACCTATTATAAGCTGCCCATCGTCCTGATGTTGGTACTGGTTTATATGGCGGGGTATGCTGTTTACCGGCATATCACCCAAAAAGAGGATGTGCTGTATCTGGCTCTGGTCAACTTTGCACCGGGCAGCGAGCTGACCTGGCAGCTGACCGAGGGCTTTGCAGAGGAGCAGGGACTGACTGAAAAGCAGCGGGTCTATCTGTATTCCGACCTGCTTCTCTCCGAGAAGGAAGGAGCGGATCAGGAGTACGTTTACGCCTCCGAGATGCGGATCATGGCGGCCATCGCCGCCCGGAAGATGGATGTTGTCCTGATGAACGCGGAGGCAAGGGACGCATTTGCCGCGCAAGGATATCTGGTGGAGCTTTCGGAACTGGACCCGGATTTTTCGGGGCAGTGGATGGAAATTTCGGACACACGCCTCATCCGGGAGGCTGGATTTTCAGAAGAAATGTATTTGGGGGTGCCGAGCAACGCGCCCCACCCGGAACAGGCAGAGGAGTATATCTCCTATCTGCTCCGGTCATAAATGGATCAGACAGAAAGGGACACAGAAATGGATATTTTGACGATCGGTGAAATTTTGATCGACCTGACCCAGACCGGCAAGGATGGGCAGGGGATCCCCCAATTTGCGGCCAACCCCGGCGGTGCCCCGGCCAATCTGGCGGTGGCTGCGGCGAAACTCGGCGCAAAGACCGCCTTTGTGGGCAAGGTGGGAGCGGATGCCTTCGGCCGCTATCTGCTGGAGGTGCTGGCGGAAAACGGCGTGGAGGTGTCGGGCGTGAAGACGGACGAGGCCCACCCCACCACCATGGCGGTGGTTTCGGTGGACGCCTCGGGCGAGCGGGATTTCAGCTTCTACCGCCAGGCCAACGCCGACGTGATGCTGTGTGCGGAAGAGATCCCGGATGCTGCTTTGCAGGGGGCGAAGATGGTCCATTTCGGTTCGGTCAGCCTTACGGCGGACCCCTCCCGCAGCGCGACGCTGGATGCGGTGGGCCGGGCCAAAGCCATGGGCAAGACCATCACCTACGATCCCAACTACCGGGCAAACCTCTGGCCGGATGCAAAGACCGCCATAGAACAGATGAAAGCGCCGCTGGACCTGGTGGACATCCTGAAGGTGTCGGATGAGGAGCTGCCGTTGCTGACCGGGACCACGGACTGCGCAGCGGGCACCGCCCAGCTGGCAGAGCAGGGCATTGGACTGATCTTTGTCACTCTGGGTCCGGACGGCGTCTTCTACCGGATGGGCAAAACCACCGGCCATGTGGCGGGAGTTCCCTGCAAAGTAGGGGACACCAACGGCGCGGGAGATACCTTCTTCGGCGCTGCCCTCTCCAAACTCTGCAAGGAAGACCTGAAAGTCCTGACCGTGCAGCGCCTGGAAGAAATCCTGTCCTTTGCCAACAAGGCCGCGAGCATCACCACCAGCCGTCACGGCGCGATTCCCGCCATGCCGACGCTGGAAGAGATGGAAGGGTGACCCCCAAAGGCAGAAATAAGGCGTGGTTTGCAGGAGAAAACTCTTAAAATGGCTCTGCTGGATGTTTTCAGAAAAAGTAGATGAGTAAAGGAAGGTGACGCCATGAACGCCGTAATTCTACGCCCGCTACTCCTCCGACAACCAGCGGTAGGAGTCCATTGAAGGTCAGCTCCGGGAGTGCATGGCATATGCGGAGCGCAAGGGTCTGACCGTCGTTCATAGCTATATTGACCGTGCGCTATCCGCAAAAACGGATGCCAGGCCCCAGTTTCAGAATTGGTTCCGGTTCCAAGGATACCCCGCTGGAAAAGAGTTCGAATGCGTTTCTACCTTGTCCACCAAAGCAAAAGGCATCCAAACATCCGTTTGGGTGTCTTTTTTTTGCGTTCCGGGCCGGTTTACAACCCCGATGGTAAGGTGGTATAATCGCAGAAAAAGCCCTGCGGCGGGCGGCAGACAGCGGCGCAGGAACTGCGTCCGCAGGCGGCAAGGGGAGGAAAAAAGCAATGAAACGGTACCGGCTGACCAGCATTTACAGTGGGTTCTGAGTTTCCTGATCCTGTTTTTTGTGGCGGTGCTGATGGTGGTCAGCATTTTTCTGGTGCGGACCAAGCTGCTGCGGGGCGGAGATCTGGCCGCCGCCCGGCAGCAGATGCCCGCCCTGGAAGCCGCCTGGGACCGGGTGGCAGACGCCCTCGGCGCCCTGTAAAGAGAGCGGAACGACAGGCGGCTTTTCGGCCGGGCTCAGCGCGGCATTCCGACGGCACAGGCCCCGTCCCGCCGCCTTCCTTCTTTGGGGAGGAACAAATGCGGGGAGAAGCCGGGCTGCGTGTGCAGGATTTTCTTGAAAGCCGCCGGAAGGTGTATTATACTGGCTCTGTAAGGCTGTTGGCCTGTTATGCGCGGGGAAACCCGGCCTGCTGCACAAGGGGGAATTCATATGGAAAAGGAACAGAACAATCCCATTTTTCTGGAAAACGAGAAGGAAGCGAACCACTATTCCTGCCGGTGCCTGCAAGTCATGGGCATGATTGCCGCGCTGGCCTGGGTGCTGAACCTGCTGGATGTCTTCATCGTCCCGCCGATGGTGATGAACGTGGGGATGCCGGTCTGCATCTTCTCGTTCCTGCTGCCCACCCTCCTCCGCCCCAGGATGGCCCGGCTGGGCGGGCACTTCAAATATCTGGTCATGGGCTGCTGCATTCTGGGCATCACCGTCCTGTCCGTCGCCATCCCCAAGCATACCGTGCTGGCCTGGATCGCCCCGGTGCTTCTGAGCTGCCACTACTATTCCCGAAGGCTGACCGCCATCACCCTGGCTGCCTCGGTGGTCTGCCTGAACGCCGCGGGCGTCGCAGGAATGTTCGTGGGCGAGGGGGACCCCAACCTGATCGAGGCCTTCCATATGGCGGACGCGGTCATCACGCCGGAGATCCTGCGGGAGGCAGTCCTGTTCTTCCTTCTCCCCCGCTCGGCCATTCTGGTGGGGATGGCGTTCGTGTGCATCACCGTGGCCAAGCGCACCCGCAGTCTGCTGGAAAAGCAGGCCGCGGACTCCGCCGCGCGGCAGCGCATTGAGACGGAGCTGAGCGTCGCCACCCAGATTCAGGCGGATATGCTGCCCCGAATTTTCCCCGCCTTTCCGGAGCGCCGGGAATTTGACATCTACGCCAGCATGACGCCGGCCAAGGAGGTGGGCGGCGATTTCTACGACTTCTTTCTGGTGGACAACGACCACCTGGCCATGGTTATTGCGGATGTGTCCGGCAAGGGGGTTCCTGCGGCCCTGTTTATGGTGATTGCCAAAACGCTGCTGAAAAATGCGGTGCAGATGGGGGCGTCCCCCAAAGAAGCGCTGGAAAAGGTCAACAACCAGCTGTGCGAGAACAACGAGGCGGAGATGTTCGTCACCGTCTGGCTGGGCATCTACGAAATCCCCACCGGGCGTCTCACCGCCGCCAATGCGGGCCACGAATACCCCGCCATCCGGAGGGCAGGCGGGCAGTTTGAATTGTTCAAGGACCGTCACGGCTTCGTGCTGGCGGGCCTTGAAAACGCCCGGTACAAGGAATACGAGATGGAGATCGGGGTGGGGGATACCCTGTTTTTATACACCGACGGCGTCGCCGAAGCCACCGACGGGGCCAACGTCCTCTACGGGACCGACCGAATGCTGGCGGCGCTGAACCAGGGCCAGGCGCTGGAGCCGGAAGCCCTCCTGCGCCATGTCAAAGCGGACATCGACCGCTTTGCGGGCGCGGCGCCCCAGTTCGACGATATCACCATGCTCGCCATCCAGAGAAAGGATGCCGGGGCAAACTAAAGCCGAAACCGGAGTGCAACCCCCGGAGGTACGGCGGCTGAAGGATACCGCCAACACCATTGAGAGCTTTAACCGCCAGCTTCGGCGCAAGGCGACCAATCCGTACACATATGCACCAATACCGTACCCATGATCTTGAAATTGCTCCGCCTCTTTCCGTTATACTCTTGCCGTTGAGTTTATTTCATGTAATTTCAAACTACAACAAAACATGAGACAGGCACCTCCTTTGGGGAAGTCTGTCTCATGTTTTGTTCAGGACTTTTTCTGAATTTTTATAGCTTCTGCTGCCGTCAGCTGAACAGCTTCTTTTTGTTGTGCATATACACCGACAAAACAAGCCCCACGCAGATATAAAGCATCAGCGCCGAGCTTCCTCCCGCCGAATAAAAAGGCAGGGTGACGCCGATGACCGGAAGGATGCGAAGGTTCATCCCCACATTGACGGCAATCTGGGCCAGAAGCGCCCCGCCGATCCCCGCGCAGATGTAGCTTCCCAGCAGGTCCTCGCTCTGGGCCCCGGTGACAAAGGTCTTGATGACCAGCGCAAACAGAATCCCCAGCACCAGCACGCAGCCCACAAAGCCCATGGCGTTGCCGATCCAGCTGAAGATAAAGTCGTTGTGGGCGTTGGGCACTCTGTAATAGCTTCCGTCAAAGAGGCCGTTGCCGAAGATTCCTCCCGCGCCGATGGCGATTTCCCCCTTCTGCTGCTGGTAGATGATGTTTTTCCAGACTTCCTCGCTGGGGGCCCAGCCCGAGGTGTTTTCAGGGTCCAGAACGGCCAGGATGCGGTACCACTGGTAGCTCTTGCCGACTTTATCGCTGAAAAAGCCGAAGGCTACCGCCACTCCGCTGATTCCGGCCGCCAGGGCCGCCGCAATATACTTCCAGCTCAGCCCCGCCGAGAACATCATGCAGCAGCCGATGATGCCGTAGATGATGGCGGTGCCGTCGTCGCCCTGGATGTGGATGATGGCCATGGGGGCCAGCAGGTGCAGCAGCAGTTTTGCCAGCTCCTTCGGCTCGTTGATCCGGCTCCGGACGTTGTTCAGGTGCATCGCAAAGGTCAGGATAAAGCTGATCTTGGCCAGCTCTGTGGGCTGGAAGGTGAAGCCCCCCAGCTTATACCAGGAATAGTTGTCGGTATCGCCGGCATTGTAGCCGATGGTGATGGGGCCGAGGGTCACATTCCGGATCACAAGGGTGGGCAGCACCAGCCCCCAGGTAAAGGCCACATGGAAGGGCCACACCTTGACCAGGTTCCGGTAATCCACGTTGGACAGCAGAACCGCCGCGCCCAGCCCCAGGGCCGCCGCAGCCGCCTGCACCAGCGCCCGGCGGTAATCGCCGATGCCGATGATCTGGCCCGTCAGCTCGTCCACTGCGAAGCCGCTGCCCTGCTCCGCCGCCCAGGAGGCCAGCGCAAGAACCGCCAGCCCGCTGCTCAAAAGGCAGAGGAAAAGATAGAACCGGTCGGTCCGTTTGAGATATGTTTGAACGCTTTTCAGCAAAAAGACACCGCCTTTCGGGGGGCTGTTTCAGATTGCCCCAGAATACAGTATAGCGCAGTTTTCTTTCCGGCGCAAGGTGCCCGCTTCAGGAGTGACAGCTTTGAGAAATCTGTCCCTCTCGCTTGACAAACATTTCCTACCCCTCTACAATGGAACTGCCGGACAAGGATATTTTCTGCGGGCCTCTCCGGGTCCGCTTTGGGAGGAAACCAATCATGCACTTTTTCCGTTTTGCACCGCTGCGCCGCGGCCTCTGCGCCCTCTGTGCGCTGTCTCTTGTTCTGGGGGTGCTGCTGCCCCCCGCCGCCCGGGCCGAAGGGCCCGACGCTGACGCCGATTC
>JAHLFH010000060.1 GCA_018883885.1 Candidatus Faecalibacterium intestinavium
CGCCGAGGCCGAGGCCGCCCGTCAGGCCGGGCAGGCCGCAGAGCAGGCCCGGCAGATTCAGGAGCTGAACCGGCAGCTGGCCGAGGCCATTGGGGAAAAAGAAGCCTTCCGCCTCTCCCTTGAGCAGCTGCGGTCCAGCACCATCTGGCGGCTGACTGCGCCGGTGCGCAGCCTTCTGCGTCTCATAAGAGGATAACCAATGTATACACGTTATGCCAAACTTCAGCAGCTTCAGCTGCCGAAACAACCCTATTATGAAACCCAGGGCACCCTTCTTCTTCTCTACGCCCCGGGCCGCACCGCCGCTTTGGAAAGTACGCTGGAGTTCCAGCTTCACCGGAAATTCCGGCTGGTGAAATCTCTGGAAACGCCCCTGCCCGGCTCCGCGGCGGGGGTGGTTGTGCTGGCCGAAGACGCCGAGCTGCTGAGCACCGCCCTCTCCTACTTTGCGCAGGCATTGCAGGAAAAGGCCGACTTTGCCGCCTGCGACGCGGTCTTTGGCTTTGAGGGAGATACCGCCCTTTACCGCGCCCCCGGCCATCTGGAAGGGGCGCGGTGCGCCCTCCTCTCCCGGAAACTTTTGGAGCGCTGCCAGGAGGCGGGCTGCCCGCTGGACCGGCCCGAGGCCCTGCTGGCCTTTGGGGCAAAGCTGGCCCGGGCTCCCCGGCACATCCCCCAGGCGCTGGTCCGCTTCCGCCGGGAGATCTGCGCCCAGGACGTCTTTCCCCCCCAGGGCAGGCGGGCCCTGCTGCTGAGCCACGAGCTGAACATGACCGGCGCCCCCATCGTCGCGGTGAGCGCGGTGCCCATCCTGCGGAAGCTGGGGTATGAGGTGGGGGTGCTGGGCCCGTCGGACGGCGGCTCCCTCTCCCTCTTTGTGGAGGCCGGGGCCTCGGTGGTAACCAACCCCGACTGCGTCACCTCTCCCAGCCTCTGGGGGCTGGCTTCGGCCTGCGATCTGGTGCTGGCCAACACGGTGGTGGAGGCCGAGGCGGTCCGCGCCCTGAACGGCGGGCCGGTGCCGGTGCTCTGGTGGCTCCACGACGCCTTTGAGGGATACAGCCACATCGCCCACCGGGTGCCCCGGGAGCTGAAAGAAAACGTCCGCATCGCCGCCGTGGGTTCCCACGCCACAGCCGCCCTCCACTCCATCCGGCCCGGGTTTGAGGTCCGGCAGCTGATCTACGGCCTGCCCGACTATGCCCGGGAGACCTTTGCCCCCTACGACATAAGCTACGCCGGGGGGCGGCCCCTCTTTGTCAGCGTGGGAGCCTTTGAACCCCGGAAGGGCCAGGACATTCTGGCGGAGGCCATCCGGCTGCTGCCCGAGGAAACCCGCCGGAAGGCCGCCTTCCTCTTTGTGGGAAAGGGTTCGGACAAGGCCCTGCTGGCTGACGTGCGGGCGTTGGTGCGGGAGTTCCCCCGCGAGGTCTTTTACGTCAAGCGGCTGGCCCGGGAGGAAATCAAGTCCCTGATGGACCAGTGCGCCTGCGTGGTGTGCAGCTCCCGGGATGACCCCATGCCCACCTTTGTCACCGAGGGACTGATCTTCGGCAAACCTGCCATCGTCTCGGAACACACCGGCACGGCGGGCCTCGTCACCGACGGAACGGACGGCTTCATTTATCCGGACGACGACCCCGCGCAGCTGGCCCAACGGCTGGAATGGGCCATCGCCCACCCCGAAGCCCTGGCCGCCATGGGGCCTGCCTGCCGCGCCCTCTATGAAAAATACTACTCCCCCAAAGCCTTTGCGGACAGCCTGACCGCCTGCGTGCGGGCGTTCGGGCAGCCTCCAAAAGAGGAATAACGCCTCCCGGCCCCATGCGCCCCCCTGCGCAGAGGGCCGGTTTTTTGCACAGAATCCCCTGCCCGGCGGTTTGCCGTATCCGGGCTGTATTGTTCCGGGCTGGTTTTCCAGTTCGGAGACGGAAAGGAGCCTTTTCTCTATGGATCGACCCTCTGCCTCCTCGGCCAGACCCTCCCGCAGGCGGGTCCTGCTCTCTGTGATGGTGCTGCTGGCGCTGACCTTCCTGATGATCTACCTCTTTAAGGACAACCTTGGGGAGATCCGCGCCGCCCTGGCCCGGCTGACCCCGGCCCAGGTTCTGCTTCTGCTGGCGCTGGGGGCCAGCTATCCCCTGCTGGACGGACTGACCTGCACCCGAATGCTCCGCTGCCAGACCCCCGGCCTGCCCTACCGGCAGGGGCTGGGAGTGGTGCTGCTGGGCACCTTCGGCAACGTGGTCACCTTCGGGGCCGGATGCCTGCCCATGCAGGGGTACTATCTCTACCGCTGCGGCGTGGAGGTCGGGCCCGGCCTCGGCCTTGTCACCCTGGCCTATGTCTTTCATAAAACGGCGGTCCTTCTCTGGGGGGTCCTGCTGCTGGCGGGGCAGATGGGCTGGTTTCTGGACTCCACCAGCGGCCTGGCGGAGTATCTGCTGCCCGCCTGCGGGGTGGTGGCCGCCATCATTCTGGCGCTGGTGCTGGTCTGCGCCAGCGCCCGGGTTCAGGCGCTGGCGGGCCGGGCCCTGAACCTTCTGCCCAAAACCGATTCCTGGCAGAAGCGGAAAGAGGGCTGGACGGACCAGCTGGCCGCCCTTGGGGCCGCCAGCCGCCGGCTGCTGGCCGACAAGGGCCTCTGCGTCCAGCTTCTGGGCATCCAGATGTTCAAGCTGTTCCTGCTCTATCTGATCCCCTGGCTGGGGATTCAGTTCATGGGGCTTTCGCCGCTGGGCTTCTGGCAGGCCCAGCTGCTGGCCGCGCTGATGCTGCTGCTCTCCAACGCGCTGCCCAATCTGGCCGGGATGGGCTCCATCGAGACGGCGTTTCTGCTGGTTTTTCAGGGCTTTCTGGGCTCCGGAAGCGCCATGTCGGCCCTGCTGCTTTACCGGCTGGCCAGTTATTACTTCCCCTTCCTTCTCAGCGCCGGGGCCTTCTTCCTCATCCAGCACCGTCTGGGGGCCGAACCCCAGGACAAAACCTGAACAACACAAAAAGCGGGGCGATCCGGCTGGTCAGACCGGAGCCCCGCTTTTTCTGCTTTGGTGGGGATGCAGCGGGCGCAAACCACAAACCGCGCCGCATCTGCCCGGGGAAAGGAGAAATGAAAAATAGAATGGAGGAATGGAGCAGCCGGAGGAAGCCCTCTTTACTTAGTTAGTTTTATCTAACCTCGCTGCATTCAAAGAATACCACATCCCGGCATGCCTGTCAAGAGGAATTCTCGCCCCGAGACGAAAATCCTGTATCTTGTGGGTGGATTGTGCTATCTACACAAAAACTGGGGTTTTGTCTGGCAAAATTTCTCGATGCCCAAAGCCCCCCTCCCCCTCTTGCTTTTTTATGGTTTCATGTTATTATAAATACAGCCGGTGCGGCTGGGCGCGTCCAGCCCCCGGCAGGAAAGACCATTCCGGTTATCAAGGGCCCCTTGCGTATTGTACGGGCCCTTTCTATATCTCCGGATGGTTAGCGTTTTCTAACTACAAAAACAGGAGGTTACTCATGAAGGAATATACCCAGTGGGAAGGCTTTGAAGGCCGTATCTGGAAAGAAGAAGTCAACGTCCGGGATTTTATTCAAAAAAACTACACTCCGTATAACGGAGACGAATCGTTCCTTGCCGGGCCTACCGAAGCCACCGACAAACTCTGGGGCGCTTTGCAGAAATTGCAGAAAGCAGAACGCGCCAAGGGCGGCGTGCTGGACATGGAGACCGAGGTGGTCAGCAGCCTGACCTCCTATGGCCCCGGCTATATCGACGAGAGCCTGAAGGATCTGGAGCAGATCGTCGGCCTCCAGACCGACAAGCCCCTCAAGCGGGCCTTCATGCCCTACGGCGGCATCAAGATGGCGGAACAGGCCTGCACGACCTACGGCTACCAGCCCAGCGAGGAACTGCACAAAATCTTCACCGAGTACACCCGCACCCACAATCAGGCCGTCTTTGACGCCTACACCCCCGAGATGAAGAAGGCCCGCCACAGCCACATCATCACCGGCCTGCCCGACACCTACGGCCGGGGCCGGATTGTCGGCGACTACCGCCGGGTAGCCCTCTACGGCATCGACTATCTGATCGAGGCAAAGCAGCACGATCTGGACAACTGCGGCGACGGCGCCATGGTGGACGACGTCATCCGGCTGCGGGAGGAGCTGGCCCGCCAGATCAGCGCCCTCAAGGGGATGAAGAAGATGGCCGAGGCCTACGGATACGACATCTCCCAGCCCGCGCAGAACGCCAAAGAGGCCTGCCAGTGGCTCTACTTCGGTTATCTTGCCGCCATCAAGACCCAGAACGGCGCGGCCATGAGCGTGGGCCGGATCTCCACCTTCCTGGACATCTACTTCCAGCGGGATCTGGAAAAGGGCGTCCTCACCGAGACCCAGGCCCAGGAGCTGATCGACCACATGGTCATGAAGTTCCGGATGGTCAAGTTCGCCCGCATCCCCAGCTATAACCAGCTGTTCTCCGGCGACCCCGTCTGGGCGACCCTGGAAGTGGGCGGCATTGGGATGGATGGCCGCAGCATGGTCACCAAAACCTGCTACCGCTTCCTCCACACCCTCGAGAACATGGGCCCCGCCCCCGAACCCAACCTTACCGTCCTCTACTCCGCCGCTCTGCCCGAGGCGTTCAAGAAGTACGCCGCCCGGGTGTCCATCAACACCAGCTCGGTCCAGTATGAGAACGACGACGTCATGAAGCCGGTGTGGGGCGACGACTATTCCATCTGCTGCTGCGTGTCCGCCACCCAGACCGGCAAGGAGATGCAGTTCTTCGGCGCCCGGGCGAACCTGGCCAAGTGCCTGCTTTACGCCATCAACGGCGGCGTGGACGAGAAAAACGGCGAACAGGTCGGCCCCAACTACGCCCCCATTACCAGCGAGTACCTGAACTACGACGAGGTTCTGCCCAAGTACGTCCAGATGCTGGACTGGCTGGCCGGGCTGTACGTCAACGTGCTGAACCTGATTCAGTATATGCACGACAAATATTACTACGAGGAAGCCGAGATGGCCCTCATCGACACCGACGTCCGCCGCACCTTTGCCACCGGCATCGCGGGCTTCTCCCACGTCATCGACTCCCTGAGCGCCATCAAGTACGCCCGGGTCAAGGCCATCCGGGACGAGAAGGGCCTGGCGGTGGATTACGCGGTCGAGGGCGATTTCCCCCGGTATGGCAACGACGACGACCGGGCCGATCAGATCGGCGTGTGGCTGCTGCGGACCTTCATTGAGATGGTCAAAAAGCACCACACCTACCGCAATTCGGAGGCCACCACGTCCATCCTGACCATTACTTCCAACGTGGTCTACGGCAAGTATACCGGCGCTCTGCCCGACGGCCGGAAGGCCTGGGCTCCCTTCGCCCCCGGCGCAAACCCCAGCTACGGCGCAGAGCAGAACGGCCTGCTGGCTTCCCTCAACTCGGTGGCCAAGCTGCCCTATCACTGGGCGCTGGACGGCATCTCCAACACCCAGACCATCAACCCCGACGCGCTGGGCCACAGCGAGGGCGAGCGGATCGAGAACCTGGTCCAGGTGATGGACGGCTACTTCAGCCAGGGCGCACACCACCTGAACGTCAACGTCTTTGGCAAGGAAAAGCTGATCGACGCCATGGAGCACCCCGAGAAGGAGGAGTACGCCAACTTCACCATCCGTGTTTCCGGCTACGCGGTCAAGTTCATTGACCTGACCCGGGAGCAGCAGATGGACGTCATCTCCCGCACCTGCCATGGCAGCCTGTAACGCCATGCCGGAAACGTACGGCGAGACAAAGGGTCTGGTCCACTCTCTGGAGAGCTTCGGCTCGGTGGACGGGCCGGGGGTCCGGTTCGTGGTCTTTTTGCAGGGGTGTGCGCTGCGGTGCAAATACTGCCACAACCCCGAAACCTGGGCCGAAGGGGGCCCGGAGGCGTCGGAATGGACCGCCGGAGACCTGTTCCGCCACGTCTGGCGGTACCGGAACTACTGGGGCAAAAAGGGCGGCGTGACCGTCAGCGGCGGCGAACCGCTGCGGCAGCTGCAATTCGTCACCGACTTCTTCCGGCTGGCCCGGGAGAAGGGGGTTCACACGGCTCTGGATACGGCGGGCCAGCCCTTCCGCCCCGACGACCCGGCCTGGCTGGCCGAGTTCGACCGGCTGCTGGAGGTCACCAGTCTGGTGATTCTGGATCTGAAGGAGATCGACCCCGAAAAGCACCGGCAGCTCACCGGCCGGACCAACGAGAACATTCTGGCCCTGGCCCGGTATCTCTCGGACCACGGCGTCCCCCTCTGGATTCGCCATGTGCTGGTGCCGGGGCTGACCGACGACCTGGCGGGCCTTGCCGGGATGGGCCGGTTTATCGCCGGGCTCAAGACGGTCCGGCGGGTGGAGGTCCTTCCCTACCACACATTGGGCGTCTTTAAATGGAAACAGCTGGGCATCCCCTATCCCCTGGACGGCGTGCCCACCCCCACCGAAGAACAGGTCCGCCGGGCCGAGGAACTTCTGGGCGTTTCCAACTACCCCGAACATTAACGCAAAACAAAAAGGCGCGGACCATGGAAAAAGGCCCAGCCAAATAAAACACAAAACCGGAACCTTTTGAGCTTGATCGCTCCAAAGGGCTCCGGTTTTTTATGTAAAATGTTGGGCAAAAAAGTTGGCGAACTTTACTTCATGCTGGTATTTTAGCCGTAGAGAGAGCGCCTGATCGCATCTCGATATACGTTTTGATCGGGTAAATCCACAGCGGAAAATGCTTCCTGCACTTTATATACAGTTGTACAATATTCTTCGATAACGCCAAGTGGACGAATCATGCCATCCGTCACAGGAACACCTGGCAGATAATCATAGGCAACGAAATGAATCGCTGCAGGCTGGGTAGGAAATTGCGGCAGTTTTTCCTTACCTCCCAATCGCTCAAGAACTCTGTCATAAACAGGTTTTGGACAAACAAAATACAAGCCGCTTCGGCATAATTCTTCTCTTTGTAAAACCTGACCTTTATAAATTATTTGTGGAATAATCCTTTTTGATACATTTTCCCAGTTTAATCCAACAGTATCTTTTTCAATTGTTCGGTTTTCAAGCAGCTTCCGACGAGCATTTTGATAAGAGCCTGTCGTATCTATGGTCTGAACCTCTATTGCCGTAAACTCTGCCAATTCTGCAGAGCCATCCAAACGTGCCAGTATCCAATCAACATAGTATGACCCTTTGCCTTTTCGTTTTGGGAGAGGAAGTTCGCCTCCCCAACCGTGTCCAAAAACCGCAACAGCTCCATTTTCTTCTTTGGCCCTGGCAAGTGCCAGTCTGCCAGAGTATAGATTATACCTTTGACCAAAGGCTTGTTGACCTATGATCGAAAGCATTTTATAATTTTCTGCATAAATTCTGTTTGGGCAGCAGATCACAGATGGCGATCCGGGACTAACCTGTCGGATGGAACATACACCGGAAAGTGTGCGCGTTGCTTTATCTCCTAGTGCCTTTGTACAGTAGGAAGAAAGAAAAGGACATACCTGCCGGGATATATTTTGCAATGCTGTATCGGAAAGATCCTCAGCACGATATCCAAAAAACTCAGAAATATAACCAGACATAGATCAATCCTCTCCCTCTAAAATAGAACGTAAAGACAAACCCACTGCCTGCGCCAGCAACGGTGGAACCGCATTTCCAACTTGTGCAAATTGTTCGGCCAAGTTTCCTGTAAATACAAAATGATCAGGAAAAGACTGTAGTCGGGCTGCTTCACGAACTGTAAAAGAGCGGTTCTGCTCATAGTGAAAAAACGCCCCCCAATGCGGGTCGCATTTGGTTAGTATAGTCGATGCCAGTCCATCGGGCAAGACCCGGCCATATCGTTTGGTATGATCGGATTTTCTTGCCCTTTGCATCCCTTTGGGAAGTAAATTGTCAGGAATATCCGTCCAATTTCCGCCAGGTCGAATATACTCCAGGCGTTTCAGATTAATTTCCGAGAGCTTCGGTGCTTCATGATTGAGTACGCCAATTGAGCCAAGCCGCGCTCTGCGCTGATACTCACAAAAAGCTTCGCAACGATATTCTTTTACCGGAGCTCCCTGTTCCCCGCTTTTAAGGGGCGGCAAATCGCCAATGGCTTCGCGAACTGTAACAAAATTTGCATTTGCTTCTGGAGATGGCTCCTTGATAATGGATTGCCCATCGAATCGACTTGTAAAATTGGCACGAATTGGAGCATGATAGATTGGTTCAGGATAAGCATTGTTAGGAAGCGTTTTTCCCCGCACTCCCAAAACAATTGTCCTCCAACGCATTTGGGGGACTCCGTAAAAAGGAGCCCCTAAAATCCTAACGTCCGCTCCATATCCCAGCTCAGCCAAAGCATCCAAAATAGCGTGAAGCGTTGCCCCGTGTTCAAAGGATACCAATCCGGGCACATTTTCAATCAAAACTGCCCTCGGAGCAAACGCTTCAACAAATCTCAAATATTCCTTAAACAGATGATTCCGTTCATCCAAAACAGTTCTAATCGGTGCGTTGATAGAAAATCCCTGACAAGGAGGTCCGCCCGCAATCAGATCAAGCTCACCCCGTTCGACCCCTAATTGCTCTCTGATTTCATTTGCATCCAGTTCCCGAATATCAGAAGTAACCACAGTTGCAAAGGGATGGTTTTTTTTATAGGTTTGGGCATATACAGGCATAATTTCTGAAGCAAACAGACTGTGAAATCCGGCCTCTGAAAGGCCTTCTGAAAGACCACCCGCACCGGAAAACAAATCGATCATTTTCAAATTTTCAAAACCCATTCTTTCCTACCTTTTGCAAAGAATAAAACCATCCAGAGGCTCCTCTGACCTGATTTATATTATTTTATCATAAAATCCAGCATAACGCAATTCTGGTCTGATTTACTTTCAAAATGCATGCTATCAGAACCAAAAGCAAAGGCGCGGGCCAAACGGTCCGCGCCTTTTCTGTGTTTTATGGGGTTCTCAGCCGCCGAGGTAGGCTTTGCTGACTTCTTCGTTGGTCAAAAGCTCCTTGCCAGTGCCCTCCATGACAATCCGCCCGGTCTCAAGGACGTAGGCCCGGTCCGCAATGGAAAGGGCCATCTGGGCGTTCTGCTCCACCAGCAGGATGGTCATGCCCTGCTTGTGGACGTCCCGGATGATCTGGAAAATCTCCTGCACCAGCAGGGGCGACAGGCCCATGGAAGGCTCGTCCAGCATCAGCATATTGGCACCGCTCATCAGGGCGCGGCCCATGGCCAGCATCTGCTGCTCGCCGCCCGAGAGGGTGCCCGCCATCTGGCGGCGGCGCTCCCGCAGCCGGGGGAACAGGTCATAGACCTTCTCCATGTTGGGGGCGATGGAGGCCGCAGGCTGGGTGAAGCCGCCCATCTCCAGATTTTCTTCCACGCTCATGTGGAGAAAAACCCGGCGGCCCTCCGGAACCTGCGCCAGGCCCGATTCCACGATCTTATGGGCCCGCATCCCCCGGATGTTCTTGCCGCAGAAGCTGATCTCGCCGGTTTTCGGGTGGAGCAGCCCCGAGATGGTTTTCAGGGTGGTGGATTTGCCCGCGCCGTTTGCGCCGATCAGGGTGACGATCTCCCCCTTGTCCACATGGAAGGAGATGTCCTTGATGGCGTGGATGTTCCCGTAATAGACATTGATCTTATCGACATTCAGCATGGTTTCCGCCATGGCTCAGCCCTCCTTTTTGCCCAGATAGGCCTCGATGACCTGGGGGTTGGAACGGATCTCGTCGGGGGTGCCCTTGGCGATGATCCGGCCGAAGTTCAGCACCGCGATGCCCTCGCAGATGCCCATGACCAGGTTCATGTCGTGCTCGATCAGGAGGATGGCCACTCCGAACTCGTCCCGGATGCGGCGGATGGTCTCCATCAGCTCGGCGGTCTCGGAGGGGTTCATGCCGGCGGCAGGCTCGTCCAGCAGCAGCAGCTTGGGCTGGGTGGCCAGCGCCCGCAGAATCTCCAGCCGCCGCTGTGCGCCGTAGGGCAGGCTGCCCGCCACCGTGTCGGCCAGGTCGGCCATGTGGAACAGGTCCAGCAGCTCCAGGGCCCGCTGGGTGGTCTGCTTCTCCTGCTTCCAATAGGAGGGCAGACGGAACACCGAGGAGGCCAGATTATACTTCATCCGCTCGTGAAGGCCCACCTTCACGTTGTCGATGACCGTCATCTGTTTGAACAGCCGGATGTTCTGGAAGGTACGGGCCACGCCCATCCGGTTGACCTGATAGGTCTTTTTGCCTGCCGTGGGCACGCCGTCCAGCAGGATGGAGCCCCGGGTGGGCTGATAGACGTTGGTCAAAAGGTTAAAGACGGTGGTCTTGCCTGCGCCGTTGGGGCCGATCAGGCCGCTGATCTCGCTGCGGCCAATCATAAGGTTGAAGCCGTCCACGGCGGTCAGGCCGCCGAAATCAATGCCCAGCTCCCGGACGTCCAGAATGGGGCGTTTGTCCTTGTCCCGCTCGGTCAGAAAGCCGCCGGAAGGGATGCTGTACAGTTTGGAAGTTTGTTCGCTCATTGGTCGGCGCCCTCCTTTCCGGTGGATTTCCAGTTCATAGCCTTTTCGATGATCCGGCTCAGGGAGAAGTCATAGCTGCCCAGCAGTCCGCCCGGGCGGAAGATCATCATCAGGACCAGCACCAGCGAATAAATCACCATCCGGTAGTCGGCAAAGCTGCGCAGGGCCTCGGGCAGGATGGTCAGCACCCCCGCCGAGAGGATGGAGCCCAGCATCGAGCCCATGCCGCCCAGAACCACCATGACCAGGATCTCGATGGACTTCATGAAGCCGAAGCTGCCCGGGTCCAGAACGCCCAGATAGCAGGCGTAGAGGCCGCCCGCCAGCCCCGCAAAGGCCGCCGAGAAGGAGAAGGCCATGACTTTATAATAGGTGGTCTGGATGCCGCAGGACTCCGCCGCAATCTCGTTGTCCCGGATGGCCAGAACCGCCCGGCCATGGCGGGATTTCATCATGGCGTGGATGGCAAAGCAGGTGATGACCACGCAGAGAAAGACCGTCCAGTAATTGGAATATTTGGGGATGTTTTTGAGGCCGCGGGAGCCGTAGAACAGGTCAAACCCCAGCACATCGTCGATGTTGTTGAGGGTGATCCGGATGATCTCGCCGAAGCCCAAGGTCAAAATCGCCAGATAGTCGCCGGTCAGCCGGAGGGCCGGGATGCCGATCAGGATGCCGAACACGCCGGCCATCACCGCGCCCAGGAAAAGCCCCAGCGCAAAGGACAGGCCGTTGAGGTTCTCCGGCAGAGGGCTGTACTTGGTAAAGAGGGCGCAGGTGTAGGCGCCCACCGCCATAAAGCCCGCGTGCCCCAGGGGCAGCTGGCCCAGATAGCCGGTGGCCACGTTCAGGGAGACGGCCAGGATCATGTTGATGCCCACCAGCAGCAAAACCTTGTTCTGGTAGGTGGAAAGGACGTTTTGCGTCAGCAGATTCAGCGCAAGGAACAGCGCGCAGATCAGCACCGCGTTGATGGACCAGCGCAGCTGCATCTTGAGGGTTTTCCGTTTCACAGTATACATCTCTCAGCACCCCCTCAGACCTTCTCCTGCACCTTGCGGCCCAAAAAGCCGGTGGGCTTGATGAGCAGCACAAGAATCAGGATTGCAAAGGTGACGGCGTCACGCCAGGCCGACAGGCCGATGGCCGAGACAAAGCTCTCGCAGACGCCGATGGCAAGGCCGCCGATCATGGCGCCGGGGATGGACCCGATGCCGCCCAGAACGGCTGCAACGAAGGCTTTCAGGCCCAGCATGGAGCCCATGGTGGGGGTCGCCTGGGGATAGCTGCAGCAGTAAAGGACCGAGCCGATGCCCGCCAGAGCCGACCCCACCGCAAAGGTGAAGGAGATGGTGCTGTTGACGTTGACGCCCATCAGCCGGGCGGCGTCCATGTCCTCCGAGACAGCCCGCATGGCCTTGCCGAGCCGGGTCTGACGCACCAGGAAGGAGAGGGCCAGCATGGAGGCCACCGTCACCGCCAGTGTGATGATGGAGGTCAGCCCCAGATTGACCCCGCCCAGCCGGAAGGCCCGGGCCTCAAAATAGGCCGGGATGACCTTGGCCCCCGAACCCAGCAGCAGCTCGGTGGTGTACTCCAGGAAGAAGGAGACGCCGATGGCGGTAATCAGAAGGGAGATGCGGGGGGCGCTGCGCAGGGGGGTGTAGGCGATCTTTTCGATCACAACGCCCAGCACCGTGCAGGTGATGACCGAGGCGCAGACCGCCGTCACCGGCCCCAGCCCCAGCTGGCTCATGACGAACCAGGACATGTACGCGCCCACCATGATGATGTCTCCGTGGGCAAAGTTCAGCAGCAGGATGATGCCGTACACCATGCTGTAACCCAGTGCAATCAGCGCGTAGATGCTGCCCAGGGAAAGGCCGTTGATCAGCTGACTAAAAAACACTGTCATTTTTCCAGATACATCCTTTCTTTCAGGCGCACAGCGCCCGGAATTCCTCTCACGCCCTGCCATGCCGGCCCGGCATGCCATGATGCGAAAATGCGGAGACCCCCGAGCGCTCCGGTTCGGGCGGTCCCCGCAATGGATCGGTCTTTTTCAGGCCCGCAAGAGCCGGATCAATACTGCTCCTTCAGGATGGCCGCGCCGTTGTCGAAGGCCAGGATGGCCGCGGTCTTGACGGGGTTGTTGTGCTCGTCGAAGGTGAAGGTGCCGGTGACGCCCTCGATGGTGCCGTTCTTGATGGCGTCGATGACGGCCTGCTTGTACTCATCGGTGGCGGGCTCAAGGCCGGCCTCCTCGGCGGCAGCCAGGCCGTAGCAGACGGTGACGGCGGCGTCGTAGCCCAGGGGCGCGAAGCCGTTGGGGTAGGTCTCGCCGTACTTCTCCTCGTAGGCGCTCTCAAACTCAGGCGCAGCGCCCACAGCGTAGTTGGCGCAGAAGAAGCTGTCGGCCACCTGGTCCGCCGTGGCGTAGCCGGTGACGCCGTCCCAGCCGTCGCCGCCCAGGAAGGGCACGTCCAGGCCGACGCTCTCGGCCTGCGCCAGAATCTGGCCCACGTCCTCATAGTAGTTGGGGCAGAAGACGACCTCGGGGTTTGCGTTCAGGATGGTGGTCAGCTGAGTCTTGAAGTCCACGTCGCCCTCAGAGTAGCTCTCGGACGCGACGATCTCGCCGCCGTTTGCGGCAAACTCGAGCTCGAAGTTCTCGGCCAGGCCCTCGTTGTAGTCGGCGCCCTTCTGGAAGATGACGGCTGCCTTGGTGTAGCCCAGCTTCTCGTAAGCGTAGTCCGCCATCTTGATGCCCTGATAGGGGTCGGTGAAGGTGGTGCGGAAGACGTTGGTGTAGACGGTGTCGGTCTCGGCGTCATAGGTGACAGCCTCAGCGGTAGCGGAAGCGGAGACCATGGGCATATTGTACTCCTGGCTCTCTGCCACAACGGCCAGGGTCGGGCCGGTGGTGACGTCGCCGATCAGAGCGGTGATGCCGTTGTCCACCATCTGGGTGAAGCAGTTGACGGCCTGGGTGGCGTCGCCCTGCTCGTCCATCAGCTGGACCTCGATCTGCTTGCCGTTGATGCCGCCCGCAGCGTTGACCTGCTCGATGTAGAGCTGTGCGCCGTTGGAAACCGCCAGGCCGTAGATCGAGACATCGCCGGTCAGGGGAGCCAGCATGCCAATCTTAATGGTATCTCCCCCGGCAGCAGCGGTGGAGCCGGCAGTGGAAGCAGCAGCGCCGGTGCTCTCAGAAGAAGAACCGCAGGCGGTCAACACGCCCGCCGCAGCCACAACGCCGGCCGCAGCCAGGAACTGGCGGCGCGAAATCAGTTTTTTCATATGTTTTCCCTCCATTTAATCTTTGTTTCTTGTGTGTCTGCCATAAAATGCAGAGCAAGGAGGCTTCTCTCCGTAAGCCCCCTTGCCTGGGTATCATTATAGCCATCCCATTCTTCCGCTGCAATTCACAAAGCAGACATAGTTTTTTAAAAGATGAGACGCATTTATTGTCAGGTTGAACAATTTTAATCTTTCCCTGCCCCGTTGTAGACGATTTTGTTCAACCTTTGGTAAAATTGCTCAATAAAGATTCACGTTTTACGCCGTTTTGACCGTCCCGCGGCTGCGGCCCACGCTGGTGAGATAGAAGGCCAGAGAGATTCCTCCGCCCACAATCCAGCCCACAGGCCAGGCCAGCCAGATGCCGGTGGAGCCCAGAGAGGTGGAAGACAGCAGGATTGCCAGCCCCACCCGGAGGATCAGGTCGGTGAAGGTGGCGATCATGAACCGGACCATCATCGCGCAGCCCCGCAGCACGCCGTCGGCCACCAGCTTGACCGACACGATGAAGTAGAAGGGCGAGACAATCCGCAGAAACAGCAGGCCGGTCTCGGTGGCCATCCCGCTGGCCGCGTCGTTCATAAAGAGGTAGAGCAGCCACCGCCCCGCAAAGAAGTAGAGCACCGCCAGCGGCAGGCAGAGGGTCCAGATCAGCTTGATGCCCGAGTTGAAGCCCGCACGCACCCGGTCCATCTTTTCGGCGCCCATGTTCTGGGAGGTGTAGTTGGAGATGCCGTTGCCCAGGGTGGTGAAGGAGGTGATGCCCAGATTGTTCAGCTTGATGGCCGCCGAATAACCCGCGATGACGCTGGGGCCGAAGCCGTTGATGACGCTCTGGATTACGATGTTTCCCACCGAGATGAAGCTCTGCTGCAAAATGCTGGGCACCACCACCACGGCGATCTTCTCCAGCATCTTCCAGGAAAACCAGACCATTTTGCCCTCGCTGGGCACGCTCTTGAGGCGGCGGAACACAAACCACAGCGCCAGCACGCAGCTGATGCTCTGGCACAGGAAGGTAGCCCAGGCGACGCCCGCCACCCCCATGTCGAAGGCGGTGACGAACAGGACGTCCACCGCGATGTTGGCGGTGGAGGAAACGGCCAGGAAATAGAAGGGAGTCTTGCTGTCGCCCAGAGCCGAGAAGATGCCGGTGGCTACATTATAAAAGAACATGAAGGGCAGGCCCAGGACGTAGATGTCGAGGTAAAGCTCCGAGTCGGCCAGAATCTCCGCCGGGGTGTTGATGAGCCGGAGCAAAGCGTCGCTGCCCAGCAGGCCCACCCCCATCAGCGCCGCGCAGAGCACCGCGCAGCCGATCATGGAGGTAGAGACGGCGGTTTTCATCTCTCCGTAGTTTTTCGCGCCGAAAAACCGGGACACCACCACCGAGCTGCCCACGTTGCAGCCAAAGGCAAAGGCGATGAAGATCAGGGTGATTTCGTAGCTGTTGCCCACGGCGGCCAGGGCGTTCTCGCCCACGAACTTGCCCGCCACAAGACTGTCCGCAATGTTGTACAGCTGCTGGAAGATGACGCTGCCGAACATCGGCAGGCAGAAGCGCCACAGGACGGTATAAGGGCTGCCTACCGTCAAATCCTTATTCATGAAGGTTCTCCTCTCTTTTCCGGCGTGGATATCGGCCGATTCGGTTGTATTTTTTGCCAAAAAGAATTATAATTTTTTTACAATCATATGTAAAAGGTATTTTTTGTATGACTGTCATACTTTTTTGACATATTCACCGATCAAACGGAGGCAGCCTATGGCCATTCCCTACGACTACTACCGGATCTTCTATTATGTCGCCAAATATCAGAGCCTGACCCGGGCGGCGGCGGCCCTCCAGAGCAACCAGCCCAATGTAACCCGGACCATCAACGCGCTGGAGCGGGAGCTGCAATGCCGTCTGTTCCAGCGGTCCCATCGGGGGGTGAGCCTGACGCCGGAGGGGGAAAAGCTGTTTTCCCACGTCCAGATCATGCAGGAACAGCTTCAGGCCGCCGAGGCCGAGCTGGCGGGGCGGCGCAGCCTGCAAAGCGGGTCCATCTCGGTGGGGGCCAGCGAGATCGCCCTCCACGGGCTTTTGCTGCCGGTGCTGCGCCGGTTCCGGCGGCAGTACCCGGGGGTGCGGTTCCAGATCACCAACCATTCCTCCCCCCAGGCGGTGGCGGCCCTGCGGGCGGGGCTGGTGGAGCTGGCGGTCATCTGCACCCCCTGCGACGCCATCGTCCGCCCGCTGACCGAGATCCCCCTCTGCCCCAGCCAGGATATCCTGGTGGCCGGGCCGGAATACGCCTTTCTGGCGGGCCGGGTGCTGACCCTGGCGGAGGTGGCGGCCCAGCCGCTGGTCTGCCTTGGCCCCGGCAGCACCAGCTATCCCTTTTACAGCCGTCTGTTTGCCCGGCAGGGGCTGACCCTCTCCCCGGATATCCAGGCCGCCACCGCAGACCAGATTCTGCCCATGGTGCGGTACGGGCTGGGGCTGGGGTTTGTCCCGGCGGCCCTGGCCCGGGACGCCCTTGAACAGGGGGAGATTCTTCAGCTTGCGCTGGACCAGCCCATCCCGGTTCGCTCCATCAGTCTGGTCAAGGACCGGAGCCGGGCCCTGAGCGTTGCGGCCATGGAGCTGGAGCGGATGCTCCGGGCCGCAGCCGCCTCCCCCGCCCCTGCGGCCCCCGGGGCTTGACCGTCCGCCCGGGAGACGCTATACTCGTATCAAACGCCCGGCAAACGCCCGGAATCAACGAAACGGAGGCCGACTGCGCCATGAAAAGACCTCGCCTCACTCCCTATCAGCTCTCGGTCACCGCCCTGATGACCGCTGTCCTCTGCGTATTGGGGCCGATGTCGGTTCCCATCGGGGTGGTGCCCCTCTCCCTGACCAATCTGGTCATCTGTGTGTCGGCCTTCCTGCTGGGGTCCCGGCTGGGGACGTTCAGCGTCCTGGCCTATCTGCTGCTGGGGGCGGCGGGGCTGCCGGTTTTTTCAGGCTACGGCGGCGGGCTCGGCAAGCTGGCCGGGCCTACCGGCGGTTATCTGGTGGGCTTTCTTCTCACCGCCTGGATCGGGGGCCGGGCCGTCGAACGCTCCAAAGGCCGCCCTCTGCCCTCGGCGCTGGGGCTTGGCCTCGGGGTCGCGGCCTGCTACCTTTTGGGGACAGGGTGGTTTGTCTTTCAGATGAAATGCTCCCTGGGCTACGCGCTGACCGTCTGTGTGCTGCCTTTCCTCCCCTTTGACCTTGCCAAAATCGCCCTGGCCGTGCTGGCGGGCGGCGCGGTCCGCAGACGGCTGGACCGGGAAAAGCTGCTGAAATAATTTTTCTTTTGGGGCTGCTGGGGCTGCGCGTTCGCCTCCATAAAGAATCCCGCCGGAGAAAAGCCTCCCCGGCGGGATTTTTATTGTGAATTATACTTTTGTTTAAAGGGTCGCCGCCATGACCGCCTTGATGGTGTGCATCCGGTTTTCCGCCTCGTCGAAAACGATGCTCTGGGGGCCCTCAAAGACCTCGTCGGTGACCTCCATGGCGTCCCGGCCAAACCGCTCGCCCATCTCCCGGCCCACCGTGGTCTTATGGTCGTGGAAAGCGGGCAGGCAGTGCATAAAGACGGCCTTCGTCCCGGCGGCGTTCATCAGGGTCTGGTTGATCTGGTAGGGGGCCAGGTCGGCGATCCGCTCGGCCCAGACCTCCACCGGTTCGCCCATCGAGACCCAGACGTCGGTGTAGAGGACGTCCGCGCCCTGAGCAGCTTTAAGGGGGTCGGTTTCAAACCGGATGGTCGCGCCGGTCTGGGCGGCGATTTCCCGGCATTGGGCCACGAGAGCCGGGTCCGGCTGGTACTTTTCGGGGGCGCAGGCCGTGAAGTTCAGGCCCATTTTGGCGCAGCCCACCATGAGGCTGTTGCCCATGTTATAGCGGGCATCCCCGAAATAGACGAAGTTGATTCCCTTGAGGTGGCCGAAGTGCTCCCGGATGGTCAAAAAGTCGGCCAGAATCTGGGTGGGGTGGAACTCATTGGTCAGCCCGTTCCAGACCGGGACCCCGGCGTATTTTGCCAGCTCCTCGACAATCTCCTGCCCGTAGCCGCGGTACTCGATGCCGTCAAACATCCGGCCCAGCACCCGGGCGGTATCGGCGATGGATTCCTTCTTGCCGATCTGGCTGCCCGAGGGGTCCAGGTAGGTCACTTCCATGCCCAGATCGTGGGCGGCGACCTCAAAGCTGCACCGGGTGCGGGTGGAAGTCTTTTCAAAGATCAGGGCGATGTTCTTGCCCCGCAGGCTGTCGTGGCGGACGCCCGCCTTCTTTTTGGCCTTGAGGTCGGCGGCAAGGTCCAGAAGTTCGCCGATCTCGGCGGGGGTAAAGTCCAGAAGCTTCAAGAAGCTGCGGTTTTTCAGGGACATGTATAATCATTCCTTTCAGTATGCCATTTTTGCATAAATATGCGTCTATTATAGTCGGCAGGCCGCCGCTGGTCAAGAGTGGCAGGCGCATCCGGCCAGAAAGTTTCACAGCGACAGCTCCGCCTTCCGGCCGGTGCTGTGGTAGGCCGTCAGCCGGACGCCCGCCTTTTTCAGCATAAAGCGGGCCGCCACGCTGGAATCGGTGTCGTGATATTTGTCGTTGTAGTAGACAATCTCGCTGATGCCCGACTGGATGATGGCCTTGGCGCACTCGTTGCAGGGAAAGAGGGTCACATAGACCCGCGCCCCTTTCAGGTTGTTGTGGGCGCTGTTCAGGATGGCGTTCAGCTCGGCGTGGCAGACGTACATATATTTGGTGTCCAGGGGGTCGCCCTCCCGCTCCCAGGGCATGGCGTCGTCGTCGCAGCCGATGGGCATCCCGTTGTAGCCCAGGGAGAGGATTTTGTTCTCCGGGCTGACGATGCAGGCCCCCACCTGGCTGCTGGGGTCCTTGGACCGCATGGCGGTCAGCAGGGCAATGCCCATAAAATATTCGTCCCAGTTGATGTAGTCGGTGCGCTTCATGGCGGCTCCCCCTTTGCGTCGTTCTGGTACAATTATACAGGATTTGGGGAGAAATTACAATCAATTTTGCCTCTTGACAAGCAGATTGCACAAAGGACCCGGCAGAACTTTGGCAGAGTAAAGCCCAAAAAATTGATTCATAATATTTAAAAAAGGATTTTGCTGTGGTATTATCTTTGTAAAATATGCCACAAAAGCGGAGAAGCGCTCCGCAGGGCGGAAATGAGGGAAGAACCGATGAAATACGCAAGCAACAATATCCGCAACATCCTGATTGCAGGCCATGCCGGCAGCGGCAAGACGACGCTGACCGAGGCACTGGTCTATTTTTCGGGCGCAGCCGAGCGGATGGGCCGCGTGGAAGACGGCACCACTGTTTCCGATTTTGACCCCGAGGAGATCAAGCGCAAGGCCAGCCTGTCGGCTGCCGTGGTGCCGGTGGAATACGGCGGCGTCAAATTCAACCTGATCGACGCGCCGGGCCTGTTCGACTTTGAGGCCGGCGAATACGAGGGCATCCGGGCCGCCGAGAGCGTGCTGGTCTGCGTGTCGGGCCGCAGCGGCGTCACCGTGGGCGCGGAGAAGGCGTTCCAGCTGGCCCGCAAGAACGGCAAGGCCACCATGGTCTTTGTCACCAAGGCCGACCTGGAAAACGCCAACTACTTCAAGATCCTCGAGGACATGAAGGTCAAGTTCGGCGCGACGGTCTGCCCCTGCGTCGTGCCCGCCAAGCTGGACGACGGCACCACCGCTTACATCAACCTGTTCAGCCAGAAAGCCTTTAAATACGAGAGCGGCAAGCAGATTCAGATTAACCTGCCCGACATCGGCCACCGGTTCCAGGGCCTGATCGAGGCCATGAGCGAGGCCATCGCCGAGACCGACGACGAGCTGATGGAGAAGTTCTTCGGCGGCGAGCCCTTCACCACCGAGGAAATCGTGGAAGGGATGCGCAAGGGCGTCAAGGACGGCCTCATCACCCCGGTGTTCTGCGGCAGCGCCCTCAACCAGCAGGCGCTGGATATGCTGCTTTACAACATGGACAAACTTCTGCCCAGCCCGGCCCACGCCGAGGGCGTGCTGGCCGAGGACGCCAGCGGCGAGGCCGTGGAGCTGCACTGCTCTGAGGACGAGCCCGCCGCCGTCTACGTCTTCAAGACTGTGGCCGACCCCTTCGTGGGCAAGCTGAGCTATCTGCGGGTGGTCAGCGGAAAGGTGACCGCGGGCATGGCCCTGGTCAACGCCCGCACCGGCGACACCGAAAAGCTGGGCAAGCCCATGTTCCTCACCGGCAAAAAGCAGATTGAAACCGACGCCATCGGCGCAGGCGACATCGGCGCTGTGGCAAAGCTGGTCAGCGCCCGCACCGGCGACACCCTCTGCGACCCGGGCCGCGTGGTGAAGCTGCCCGCCCCCGCGTTCCCCCTGCCCAGCCTGTTCATGGCGGTTACCGTGGCCAAGAAGGGCGACGAGGGCAAGATTTCCAGCGCGCTGGCCCGCCTGATGGAGGAAGACCCCACCCTCAGCTACGAGAACAACGCCGAAACCCACCAGCAGATCATCGGCGGCCTGGGCGAGCAGCATCTGGACGTGGTCAAGGCCAAGATGAAGAACAAGTTCGGCGTCGAGATTGGGCTGGAAGCCCCCCGCATCGCCTACCGCGAATCCGTCCGCAAGGCCTGCCAGAAGCAGGGCCGCCACAAGAAGCAGACCGGCGGCCACGGCCAGTTCGGCGACGTTATCATCAACTTTGAGCCCTGCGAAGGGGACGGCGTGGTCTTTGAGGAAAAGGTCTTTGGCGGCAGCGTGCCCAAGAACTTCTTCCCCGCCGTGGAGAAGGGCGTCCGTCTGGCCGCCGAGAAGGGCGTTCTGGCGGGCTACCCGGTGGTGGGCCTGAAAGCCACCCTGCTGGACGGCAGCTATCACCCGGTGGACAGTTCCGAAATGGCCTTTATCATGGCCGCCAAGCTGGCCTACAAGGCCGCCCTGCCCGAGGCCGGGCCGGTGATTCTGGAGCCGGTACACACCCTGAAAGCCCATGTTCCCAACGACAACACCGGCGACGTCATGGGCGACGTGACCAAGCGGCGGGGCCGTGTGCTGGGCATGGAGCCGGACGAGGACGGCCTCCAGACCATCATTGCGGAGGTGCCCCTGGCCGAGCTGACCACCTTCACCACCTTCATCCGGCAGACCACCCAGGGCCGGGGCTGGTTCACCACCGAGTTCGCCCGGTACGAGGTCCTGCCCGAAAACCTGGTTCCCGCCGTGGTGGAGCAGGCCCGCAAGCTGGGCAACCTGGACGAGAGCGCGGATGACTGAGCGGCCATTCGCGGTGCGCCGCCGCTGATTCCGACGGCGGGGTTCGCCGCCGCGTCTTCCTCTTTCTTTTGACATCCTCTGGGCCCTGTCGGCAATTCCCTCTGCCGGCGGGGCCTTTTATTTGCGCCTCAGGCTGGGCGGGGCAATCCGCCCGGGCCGCGTCAGCGGTACGCGCTGCGGGCCTCAACGCTCCAAAGGCCCGTACAAAAGTCCGTGTTTCGCCAGCCCCGCGCACGGCAAATTGCTTTTTATTCCGCTCTTTTCGGCCCTTTCTTTAGAGCAGGATGCAGCAAAAAAGCGCCCGCTTTTCAGCAGGGCGCTTTTTTGCTGGGGTGAAGGGTTGGGGTTAAAAATTCGGGATGGGGTGCGGGCTGCCAGCCGTCCAGCTGCCACCATTGCCGTTCATGGCGGTAAGGCAGGCTGCGCTGCCCTCCCCAGTCACATTGGTAAAGGCGCTGTCTTTAGCTATTGCTTCCATCGTCCGGGGCTCCGTTCCAGGTGCAGCTGCTGATTGTTGTCCTATTGGTATAATCCCCCGCAATATCGCCTGCTTTGCCGTTGTCGGCGGTGATGCTGCCGCCGCTGCCATGGCAGTCTTGGATACTACCACTAAAGCTGTAACCCACAATACCGCCTGCACAGCCGTTTGTACCATTGGCAGTGATGCTGCTGCTGCCATCCATCGTCACAGTGCAGCCTGTGATATTCCTCTTGTTATGGCCCGCAATACCGCCTGCATAGTTGACTGCGTCATTGGCGGTGATGCTGCCGCCATTCATCGTTACAGTGCAGCCTGTGATATCCCCCTGGTTGTCGCCCGCAATGCCGCCTGCATAGCCATCCGCGGCGTTGATACTGCTGTTATTCTCCGCCGTCACGTCGCAGTCTGTGATGGTGCCTTGGTTGACGCCCGCGATGCCGCCTGAACAGTCCTCGGAATCAATCCTGCTGCCCTTCATCGTCACAGTACAGCCTGTGATAGTGCCGCTGGAGTAGTTATAGCCTACAATGCCGCCTGCATAGCCGGTCGCGCCCGTGGCGGTGATGCTGCTGCCATTCACCGTCACAGTGCAGTCTGTGATGGCACCATAGTTCTTTTCCGCAGCAGCGCCACACTTTCCGGAGCTTTTAATGTTCGAGCTTTCGATCCTGATGTTCAGGTTGCTCAAGGTGGCGCCGGAGTTTATGGTTTTAATCAGCGGGCTGCTGCCCGTGAGAACTACCGTTGCGCCGCCGCAGTCGAGGGTCCCGGTCAGGTTGCCGTCAGCGCCGGAGGCAGTGCTGTTGGTGCTGTCGATGCCGCTGTTCTCGCCGCCGAGCAGGCTCAGGAAGGTGCTGACCACATCGACCTCGCTGTCGGGGGCATAATCGGGTCCCAGCTTGATGGTAACATCACACAGGTCCGCATTGGGGTTGCCTTTTTTTGCTTCCTCAATCTGGTTAATGAATGCTTGAAGTCCAGTAATCGTCTTGGCCTTCACGGTGACAGAAACGCTGGTAGTTTTTGTTACGCCGTTATAGGTATAAGAGATGGTGACCGTTTGCTGGCCCGCCGCCAACGGTTCATTTGAATAAGTATAACCTTCCGTGACCTGTGCGCTCGTCCCATCGTTATAGTGTGCCGTGACGGTCAGCCCATTGGGGTCAAACTTATCGCCCTCATAATAGGTCTTGCCCGGACTATCATACGCTGCGCTGATGCTCACCAGCGCACGCGCGATGACATCCACCTTGATTTCTGTTGTCTTTCCTTCATAAGAAATGGTGACCGTCTGCTTACCCGTTTCTGTAAAACCGTCCTCAGGTTCCCAGCTCACGCCCTCCTGGTTTGCATCGCTGCTGTCTGTAATGGTGATGGTTTCTTGACTGTTGTCATTCTTGGTGACGGTGAGCTTCATTCCGGCGGGGTCAAAGCTCTGGCCCACAACATAGGACGTCTTGGTCGGGTTTTGGCTCACCTGGATTTCCGACACCGCCACCGGCACAACCTGCACTTCTACCGTGGCAGTCTGCCCCTGATAGGTGAGAGTAACCTGTGTTGTGGATATGTTCAACGCCCCCTGAGGCGTCCATCCCACGCCCAGCTGTTTTGCCTGCTCGGCGCTCGTGATAGTGATCTCATCGTTTTCCTTCTTGGGGTCGTCATACGTTGCGGTGAGGGTCAGCCCGGTGGGGTCAAAGCTCTGGCCCACGACAAAGGTTTTGTCCTCCGGCCAGCCGGACAACGCGATGGAGACAACCTTGGGTTCCTTGACCGTTACGGTGAAGGTTTGCGATTTGCCTTGATAGGAGACGGTGATGGTTTTTTCGCCTGCCGTGTTAAAGTTTCCGTTCGTGCTCCAGGTTACGCCCTTTGCTTCCGCATCATCGCCGCTTTCAATGGCAATTGTGTTTGTATCGTTGTTGTTATAGGTTGCGGTAAGGGTCAGCCCGGCAATGCTGAACGTGTCGCCCACAAAGTAGACGGTTTTGGTCGGCCCTTCGGAGACCACGAGTTCGTCGATCTCGACCTTCTGGACAGTGACAGGAACTTCGGCGGTTTTGTCCTGATAGGTGAGAGTGATCTTTGTTGTATCCGCAGTCAGTTCACCCGCAGGCGTCCAGGTTACGTCATCGATATTCACCGGCTGGGTGGTGCCATTGCTGTAATGGGCGGTAAGGGTCAGCCCGGTGGGGTCAAACGTCTCCCCCACAAAATACTCGGTTCTGGCCGACCCTGCGTCGACCGTGAGTTCGGTCAGGACAGCCGGGGCAGAGCCGCCTCCGCCGCCCCCGCTGCTGCCTCCGCTACTACTGCCGCCGCCCGCCACAGGAGTGCCGTTGATGACCGCGCTGACGCCTGAGAAAGCGTTTTCCGCCACCTCGGCCTTCTGGGAATACTGGACGGAGGTAACGCCGGTGCAGCCCTCGAAAGCGTTTGCGCCGATGGTCTCCACTTTATCCATGACGATTTTGCCGGACAGGCCGGTGCAGCCCGAAAAAGCCCCGGCCCCGATGGTGGTGGCGCTGCTCAGGTCCAGCCCGCCGGTGATGCCGGTGCAGCCCGCGAAAGCGTTCTCCCCGATGTAGGCGGCCTTGTGGAGGCTCACCTGGCCGGTGATGCCCCAGCAGTCCTCAAAGGCATACTCGCCGATATAGACGACATTGCTCAGGTCGGTGGAACCATAGATGTTGGTGCCCCGGAAGGAGTAGGCCCCGATGGAGACCGAGCTGCCCCAGCCGGTGACCTGGCTGAGGCTGCCGCAGTTATAGAAAGCCCGCTCCCCGATGGTGAGGCCGCCGTCCCAGAACAGCCCGGCCAGCGCGACGCCGGAGCCGGTGAGGTCGATCCATCCGGTGGAGGAATTGACCGGGCTGTCGGCCTGTTCGGTGCCGAACTGAACCCTCTGGAGCTGGGTATTGCCCTCAAACGCGCCCTCCCCAATCTCGCGGAGGGTTGCGGGCAGGGCCACCCCCGTAAAGGGCCGCCCCACCTGCTCGACCTGCTCCCGGGTGAGGGTCCGCGCCCCGTAGGGGACGTAGAGGGTGCCGTTTTCGATGGTCCATGTGGATGGATGCGGCAGAGACGCCCCGCAGCCCGTCAGCAGGGTCAGGGCCAGGGCCGTCGTCACAAGCAGCGCAAGCCAGCGTCTGAACTTCATGATGATTCTCCTTTTCGTTGTTCCTTGGTCCGGGAAGCTCCGCCCCCCGGCTGCGGCCGGTGTGCAGAGCAGGTGTATGTACAGGTTTATTATACTATAAGAAGGACGAAAACGGGATGCAGTGTGCAAAATTCGCATCATTTTGCGCAAAATTTGTCCTCAATTCAAAAGAATAAATTGATTTGATGAGTTGACATCTCCCCGCCTTGCCATTATAATGGGTAAGTCAAAATGGAACTCGTGTGCAGCCGCCCGGCTGCAAGTGACTTTATAAAAGGAGAGATTCAGACCTATGGCACAAGAAATCGTAATGTCTGCCGCCGGCCTCAAGGCTGTGCAGGAAGAACTGGAATACCTCAAGACCGTCCGCCGCAAGGAGCTGGCCGAGGAAATCAAGGAAGCCCGCAGCCACGGCGACCTGTCTGAGAACAGCGAGTACGACGAGGCCAAAAACACCCAGGGTCTGGTGGAAAACCGCATCACCGAGCTGGAGCAGATGGTCAAGAACGCCCGGGTCATCGACGAGAGCGAGCTGAGCGTCGACTCTGTTTCGGTGGGCACCCACGTCTCCATCCAGATGGAGGACGAGGAACCCGAGGAATACGACATCGTGGGCCGCACCGAGGCTGACCCCCTGAACGGCAAGATCAGCGACGAGAGCCCCGTGGGCCACGCGCTGCTGGGCAAGGCTGTGGGCGAGGAAGCCGACGTGCTGCTGCCCTCCGGCCACACCGTCATCTATAAGGTGCTGTCCATCTCTCACAGCAAGAACTGAGGGCGGAGGGTGAACATGGAAGAAAAGAAGAAGAACCCCGCCGCCGGGCTTTCCGAGAGCGAGCAGGTGCAGGTCCGCCGCCAGAAGCTGGCCGACTTGCAGGCCGCCGGGCAGGACCCCTTTGCCCTGACCAAATACCCCCAGGACGCTTTCTCCGCCGACCTCAAGGCCGAGTTTGCCGACCTGCCCAATGAGACCGACGCTGGAAAGACCGTCGCCCTGGCCGGACGGATGATGTCCAAGCGGGTGATGGGCAAGGCCAGCTTCGCCCACCTGCGGGACGACAAGGGGGATATCCAGCTCTACGTCCGCCGGGACGAGCTGGGCGAGGAGCCTTACGCCGCCTTCAAAAAGCTGGATGTGGGCGACATCATCGGCGTCCGGGGCGAGGTGTTCCGCACCAAGACCGGCGAGCTGTCGGTCCGGGCGCTGGAGATCACCCTGCTGGCCAAGAGCCTGCGCCCCCTGCCCGAGAAGTTCCACGGCCTGACCGATACCGAGACCCGTTACCGTCAGCGGTATGTGGACCTCATCGCCAACCCCGAGGTCAAGCAGACCTTCGTCAAGCGGAGCCAGATTTTGAAGGAGATTCGCGCCTATCTGGACGAGAAGGGCTTCCTGGAAGTGGACACCCCCATCCTGACCCCCTTTGAGATCGGCGCGTCGGCCCGGCCCTTCATCACCCACCACAACACCCTGGACATGGACATGGTCCTGCGCATCGAGACCGAGCTGTACCTCAAGCGGCTGGTGGTCGGCGGGATGGACCGGGTCTATGAAGTGGGCCGCATCTTCCGCAACGAGGGCATGGACCCCAAGCACAACCCCGAGTTTACCTCCATCGAGCTGTATCAGGCGTTTACCGATTTCCACGGCATGATGGATCTGGTGGAGGAGCTGTACAAGCGGCTGGCCCTGAAAATCTGCGGCAGCCTTGTGATTCCCTACCAGGGCAAGGAGATCGACATGGGCCACTGGGAGCGGCTGACCATGATCGAGGCCGTCAAGAAGTATTCCGGCGTGGATTACAACGACTGGAAGACCGACGAGGACGCCATCGCCGCCGCCAAAGAGCACCATGTGGACCTGCCCGAAGTGCCCACCAGGGGCGCCATTCTGGCCGAGTTCTTCGACGCTTTCGTGGAGGACAAGCTGATTCAGCCCACCTTCATTTACGATTATCCGGTGGAGATCAGCCCGCTGGCCAAGCGCAAGCCGGGCGACCCCGCCTTCACCGAGCGGTTTGAGTATTTCATCGACTGCACCGAGTACGGCAACGCCTTCAGCGAGCTGAACGACCCCATCGACCAGAAGGGCCGCTTTGAGCGCCAGGTGGCCGAGCGGAAGGCCCTGGAGCCCGAATGCAAGGCTCAGGTGGACTACGACTACGTCAACGCGCTGGAATACGGCCTGCCCCCCACGGGCGGCCTGGGCTTCGGCGTGGACCGTCTGGTCATGCTGCTGACCGATTCCGCCTCCATCCGGGACGTGCTGCTCTTCCCCACCATGAAGCCGCTGGACCAGTAAAAATGCCATATATGCTGTGACAGCAATTTGACAGCAAACTCCGGAAGAATCATGCCTCGATACGAAGCGTGGTGAAGTTCAGGCAGCACGGCATCCGGTTTGGATCAAACCTCAGGAGCACTTCTCAGCGAAAATCTGGGAGGTGCTCTTTTTGTTTTGCGGTCAGCTTCTGTCACACACCGCCGCCCACGAAAAAAGAGCCGCACGCTCTCCGGGACAACCCGGCGGGTGTGCGGCCTTGTTTATTGAAGTATGTCTGACCCCCGGGCTTCCCGGTCAAAGGAGGCCCCGACCGGCCAGAAACGACTGGATGGCCTCCAGGGTTTGGGCCTGCTGCTCCCCGGCGGAAATCTCAGCTTCCGGGTCCCCCAGCTGGGGGCCGTAATTGCCGAATTGGGCGTGGTTTCCTCCCTCCAGAATGACCACGTTTTCGGTATACCCAAGGCCCGTCCCCAGGCCCCGGTCCAGAGAGCCGTAAACCGTCAGAGCCTGCTCCGCCGGATAGTCCCCGTAGATGTACGCCCCCAGAAGAATCAGGGCCTCGGCCCTGTCGGCGTGCCGGGCCGCATATTGGGAGGCCATCGCCCCGCCCAGCGAGTGCCCGCCCAGAAGCCAGTGCTCCACCTCAGGGAAGCGCTCCATCACCTCATCGGCTGCGTTCAGGTCCAGAAACGCCATCCCCAGGGGCATCTCCACAATGATGCAGCTGACCCCCATCTGGCGCACCCCTTCCAGCAGCGGCAGGTAGGACGCCGGTTCCACCAGCGCACCGGGGTAAAAGATGAGGGCTGTGTCTGCCTCTTCGGCGGAAAGAACCGTCAGGTTGTCCTCCGTCCAGACGCCTTCCTCCTCCAGCAGGGCGAGGGCCTCCGGGGCGGCGTGATAGACTGCCAGGGCGCAGCCCATCAGCACCCAGACCAGAGCCGGGACCAGCAGCCCGGCCAGAACGCGGCGAACCTTTTCTTTCATCATGCGGCACCATCCTTTCACGGAAAAACCTTCTTCCATAGAGTAAGAATACCGCCCCGCGCCCGTCTTGTCCAGCCTCTTTCCCGCAAAAACCAGAGAGCCCCCCAGGAAACGCCTCCGCCGAAGGTCCGGCTGCGGGGGCTTCCGCCGCTTTTGGGGGGGCGGGAGAAGGACATCTGCTTGCAATTTTCGCTGCGTCATGTTATAAGATAGGCAAACCCCTGAAAGGACGGTGCAGCGATGGACGGCGATATCCTCTTTTTCTTCCAGCAGGACCCGGCGGTCCTTCCCCTTTACGAAACTCTGGAAGCCCGCATCCAGGCCGAGCTGGGGCCGGTGCAGTGCAAGGTCCAGAAAACCCAGATCTCCTTTTACAAAAAACATCTGTTCGGGTGCGTTTCTTTCCTCCGGGTGAAAAAGAAGAAAGAGCTGCCGGAGCACTACCTCACCCTGACCTTCGGACTGGACCATCCGGCAGAGTCCCCCCGGATTGCCGTGGTGACCGAGCCTTATCCCCGCCGGTGGACCCATCACCTGGTTCTCTCCCGCCCCGAGCAGATCGACGGCGAACTGATGGACTGGCTAAAAGAAGCCGCCGAGTACGCCGTCCGGAAATAAGAGTCCGGCCCCTCCCCTGTTTTGCCGGGGACGGCGGCAGGGTGCGAGAAATCTGAGGACGCAAAAAGCGGAGCCCCCGCCATGGAGGCTCCGCTCTCTTATGGTAAGAAGGAAGAAACAGGACGCTTACCCGGCTGCATAGTCGGAGGCGTTGACGCCCGCGATCCGGCCAAAGACCACGAAGTCGCAGACCGCGTTGCCGCCGATCCGGTTGCCGCCGTGGACGCCGCCGGTGGTCTCGCCCGCTGCGTACAGGCCGGGAATGGCCTCGCCCTCGGTGCTGATGACCTGGGCCTCGGTGTTGATCTTGAGGCCGCCCATAGTGTGGTGGATGCCCGGGGCAATCTTGATGGCGTAGTAAGGCGCGGTGGAGAGATCCTCGTCCATGCCGTTGTTCCGGCCGAACTCCTCGTCCACACCAGCGGCGACACTGGCGTTCCAGGTCTCCATGGTGGAGACAAAGTTGCTGACGGCGTCGCCGGTCAGGCCCATCGCCTCGGCCAGGCCCTCATAGGTATCGGCCTGAACGGTGAGGCCGTTCTGGATGTACTTTTTGGTGGAGGCCAGATCGTCCACGACCCGCTGATCGAAGATGATGTAGGCGTAGCTGCCCTCCTGCTCCAGCTCGGCGGCGGAGACCGCGTCGCGGGTCGCCAGGTCGTTGCAGAACCGCTTGCCCGAGCTGTTCACCAGAATGCCGCCCATGCTGCGGACGCTCTCAGAAACCAGCAGCCCGGTCTCCTGGTAGACGGTGGGGTGGAGCTGAATCTGCTCCATATCCACGGTGTCGGCCCCCACGGCCACGCCCATGGTGATGCCGTCGCCGGTCGCGCCTGCGTGGTTGGTGGTGACGGCCCCAGCCAGAGACTCGTTGTACTGAGTCATCATGTCATAGTTGGCGCCGAAGCCGCCGGTGGCCAGCACCACAGCTTTGGCGTGGATGGTGTAGTTGGTGTCGGCGCTCTGGGCCAGGACGCCCGCAGCCGCGCCGTTCTCCATCAGGATCTCGGTGGCCTCTGTCTCGAGGAAGAGCTGGACGCCCATCTTCTCCACCTGCTTGCTCAGCTTGTCCACCAGGTAAGAGCCCACGGCGCTGCCGTCCTCGGGCTCATGGAGATACTTGTGGACGGTGCCGCCGGTGGCCTCCACCTTGGGCAGGGGGGCGCCGATGCTGGCCAGCCAGTCCACCGCCTCAGCGCTGTTCTCGGCCATGGTGGTGACCAGGTCAAGGTCGTTGATCTGGTGGCCGCCGTTCATGGTGTCCTCAATGAACTCGGCCACGCCGCTGTCGGTGATGCCCAGAGCCGCCTGATACTCAGTCCCGGCTGCGTTCATGCCGCCGGTAGCCTTCAGGCTGTTGCCGCCCACAATGGGCATCTTCTCCAGGATGATGACCGATGCGCCGTTCTCGGCGGCCTGCGCGGCTGCGGTCAGGCCCGCGCCGCCTGCGCCAACCACCACCACGTCGCACTCGAGGGTCTCGTCGGTCCGCTCAGCGTCCCCGCCTGCGGTGGGCTCCACGTCAAAGGGAGCGGCGTCGATCCCCATGGCCTCCAGGGCGCTGCGGACGGCGTTCTTGATGGCGTCGCTGGTGACGGTGCAGCCCGCAATGCCGTCCACCAGGAGGCTCTGGCTCTCAACGATCATGCCGGGAATCTTCTCCACGGCAACCGAGCCGATGCCCTCGGTCTCGTTCTGCTCAATGACTTCGATGGAATAGATTCGGGTGCTGTCGGCGGTGACTTCTACCACCACGTCCCCTTCGATGCCTTTGGCGCTGCCGGTGGCCACCTGCTGGACCTCGCCGGAGGCCGAGCCGGCCTGGGATGCTGCGGTGCTGGAGCTGCTCTGGCAGCCGGTCAGCAGCATCGCTGCCGCGCAAAAGCCGCAGAGGACCCGCGCCAGTGTTTTCTGGATTTTCAATGGAACATCCTCCTTTTCATCTGTGAAAACTGGAATTGCCATGTTTTTCACGAACCATGCATCCTCATTGTAGCAAAAGAACGACTCTTTTGGAAATTCATTTTATTTATGCCAAATATAGCCTTTTGGAATGGTTTGTGCTACACTTGCCTCAAAGAGTTACGACAAAAATCCAAAGGGAGCGAGAAACGGCATGGAACTGCACGAGATGGAATATTTCGTGGCCATTGCCCGGGAGGGGAACATCACCCGGGCGGCGGAAAAACTCTACGTCAGCCAGCCCACCTTAACCAAATACCTTCAGCGGGTGGAAAAGGAAGCGGGCCTCCCCCTCTTTCAGCGGGCGGGGCGGCGGCTGGTGCCCACCTATGCGGGGGAGCGATATCTCGCCCGGGCGGAGGAGCTGCTGCGGATCGGGCGGGAGCTGGACGCCGAGCTGGCCGACCTGCGGCAGGAGGACAGCGGCCGGCTCCGGGTGGGGATTCCCCCGGTGCGGTGCAGCTACTCTCTCCCGGCGGTGCTGCCGGGGTTCCGCCGGCTTCATCCCAATGTGGAGATCCGCATTCTGGAGGAGGACAGCGAACGGCTGGACGCAGCCCTCTGCGCCGGAGAAACCGACCTGAATTTCTACAATCTCTCCGCCCAGGACCCCCGGCTGGAGTACCAGCTGCTGAGCCGGGACGCCGTCTGCGCGGTGCTGCCTGCGGGGCACCCGGCGGGGAAGTCTGCCGTCCAGCGGGGGGACAGCCGGGAGCTGGATCTGTCCAGCCTGACGGGGGAGACCTTTCTGCTTCAAAAGCGGACCCAGCGCCAGGGCCAGTATCTCTATGAGCTGATGCGCCGCCAGAAGGTCACCCCGGCCCGGGTGCTGGAGACCAGCAACATCCGGGCGGCGTTTGCCCTGGCTGTGAACGGCTACGGGGTCGCCTTTTTGGCCGAAGGTCTGCTGCGGCGGCTGGACCAGGGCCAGCCCTTCGACGCTTACCGGCTGACGGGCGGGCCGTCCATGGACTTTGTCGCCGCCTGGCGGAAGGGAAGCTACCTGCCCGCCTTCGCTCAGGATTTCATCCGTCTGATGCAGGAGGTATAATCATTCCTCCGCGCTGCGGCTTGCCGCAGCAGCCGGACAAAGAAAGCCGGGCCCTCCCACCTTTGGAGAGGGTCCGGCTGCATTTTTGATCTCTGCGTCTGGTTTATGCCACAGCGGAGAAGCCGCCGAAGGCTGCCTGGGCGGCGTCGGGGGTCGGCTGCTCGGACACAGCCCGGGTGCTGGTGCGGGTGGTGCCGCCCGAGACATAGACCCTGCCGCACTCGGGGCAGATGGCGGTGTGGTAGGTCACCGACTGGGAAACCACCTCCCGGCCTTCCCGCCGGGCCTGCGCCTGTTCCCGGACCACATGCTCCTGCTCATGACCGCGGACGGCGGACGCCGCCAGCTCGGGGGCCACGTTGGTAGGGGTCTTGAAGGAGACGCCCGGGTCGTTCGAGCCATCCTGATACTTCCGTTCCTTGCAGGTCTGGCACTCCCCTTCCTCCATGACTTCCTGCGCGGACTTTGCCTTCTCGATTTCCTTGTCCACTTCTTCGGGACTCAGGTACTGGATTCTCCCCTGGACCGCCAGCGCGGCGGGGTCTCCGCCTTCCCGGTAGCAGGGGGCCGCCGCCGCACCGGTGAGGGTAGTGGAGCCGGGTTCTTCCCGACTGGCGGAAGGGGCCGCCGTCACCGGAGGGATCGGCTGGCTGACCGCCGGATTTTGGGCGCCGGAAACCGCGCCCTGGGGCAGCCCGGCCGCTGCCACAGACCGTTCCCGCCCGGAGGCAGAGATGCTTCCGCCCATGCCATACAGGCCATACAAACCAACCATACCCGCACCTCCCCGGAAAAACTTGAATCCTGTCCCAAACGCCGCACCCACGCGGCGCTTCTATCCTGATTTTATTATACCAGTGAAACCGGGCCGGCGCAAGCAAAATGACCCAACCATCAGGCAAAATTTTCCGCTTTAGGAGACTTTATTCCGGCGTTATTCGGCGGTCACCTTGAGCAGCTCCGGGAAGGAAGTCATGTTGTAATTGCCTTGCCCTGAAGGTCCGCCAGCGCAAGCGTCTCGCTGTCGCGGTCGCGGGATGTGTAGACGGTGGACAGCTTTTCCACGGTCAGGGTGCTGCCGGCCGGAATCTCCACCTGAAATTCCTGTTTGATGGTCCGCCGGTCCATGACAATAAATCCCTTTGCCTCCTGCGGAACGCCGTTCATGGCAAAGGAGAAGGTGGTGTTGAAAACAAAGTGGATGCCAGACTGGCCGGTGGTCTGGTTGTACTGCATATGGCGGCCCTCAAACAGCCGCTTGTCCCCTTCCGAGAAGTGCTGGCTGCCGCTGTTATTCATCTGGCCGTTAATGCCGCCTGCGATGTCCAGGCGCATCCCGCCCCGGACGGCTTTGTGACGGTTCATTCTCAAAACCTCCCATCAAAGCGAAAACGTTTTTGTGAATTTAGAATAACATACTCCCCGGCCTTTGTATATCCTCAGAATCTACAAACCTGCCGCGAAGCTTTTGTTCTCTCTATCCAGTTTTTACAGTTTTCCCCTGGCGCTGCCCCGGATTACCAGTTCATACATCATATGGTCGACCCGAATATCCGCCTGGCCCTCGATCTTTTGGTAGATGGCCTTGCCCGCCATATAGCCCATGAGGTAAAAGTCCTGGCGGATCGTCGTCAGTCCGCCGTAGAGATAGCGCGCTACCGGGATATCGTCGAACCCAATCACCGCAATCTGCTCCCCTACGGTCAGCCCTTTTTCCTCGATGGCCCGGCAGACGCCGAGGGCCATCAGATCGCTGGCGCAGAAGATGGCGTCAATCCTGCTGTCCTGCTCAAGCAGCTGCCGGGCTTTCTGATACGCAATGTTTTCATCAAAATCGGCGCTGATCATCCATTCCGGCCTGAAAGGCAGCCCAGCCTCCGCCAACGCCCGGCGATACCCTGCTCCGCGCAGGATCGAGACGTCAGCATCCGGCCCGCCATTGACCATTGCGATGCTGCGGCGGCCATTTTTAAACAGGAATTTCACCGCCTCATAGGCGGCGCGTTCGTTATCCATCGTGATGTCCATCACGTCGGGCTTTTCGGTGCGAACATCAATAAAGGCACAGGGGATGTCGATTTGATCCAGCTGCTGGAGATAGGGGTCATGCAGCCGAAAGCCTGCACAGATCAGCCCGGTCAGCTGCTTGCGAAGGCAGAGAACCTTGAGGGGGCGCTGAAGCTGCTGCCGGTCGTCGGTGGTCATAAGAATGAACTCGATGTTATTGTCCTGGCAGGCGTGGCAGACCCCGCTGAGGATGCCGTAGACAGAGCCGGAGGGGTCCATGGGACGCAGATCGTTAATCAGCAAGCCGATGACCTTATCGACCCTGCCTCCCATGCTCCGCCCCGCCACATTGGGGACGTAGTTCATTTGACGGGCAATCTCCTGGATTCGCTTGCGGGTCTCAGGATTCACATCCGTATAATCGTTCAGAGCCTTGGAGACTGTCGTAATCGACACGCCCGCCTTCTTGGCCACATCGCGGATTGTTGCTCGTTCCATCCTATCACCTTTCCTGACTATGCTCAGCCTGTTTTCTTAGCCGCAAGATTTCAGCGATCTTGATTCGCGATTTTTCACAGAAAAGCATAACACAGTCTATCTTTTTTTCCAAGGGAAGAAACCGGGTCAAACGCAAATATTTTGAGGCAAACCGTATGCAGCTGTCAACGCCTGTACGGCGGACAGATGTTTTTTCCATCCAACCCGACCTGATTTCTCTGGAAAAAAAGAAATCCGAACCCATCTCCTGTTCGGAAGATAAAGTTCGGATTTCTTTTGTTTGGTCCGAGTGGCGAGAATCGAACTCACGGCCTCTTGAACCCCATTCAAGCGCGCTACCAAAACTGCGCTACACCCGGATATCCATGCCGTCTGCGGGACGCTTCCCGTGGCGACATGGGTTATTATATCCTTTTTGGGGGGATTTGTCAACTGTTTTTTCGCTTGTTTTTTCGTCCGGGCCCAAACTTTTCAGTCCTGGCCCTGCTCGCCGGCCTGCTGGCGGCCCCGCTCCAGCAGAGGCTTCAGGTACTGGCCGGTAAAGCTTCCGGGCACGGCCGCCACTTCTTCGGGGGTGCCGACGGCAACAATCTGCCCGCCTGCGCTGCCGCCCTCGGGGCCAAGGTCGATGAGATAATCGGCGCATTTGATGAGGTCCAGATTGTGCTCGATGACGATGACCGTGTTGCCCGCATCCACCAGCTTTTGCAGCACCTCGATCAGCCGGTGGACGTCCGCAATGTGCAGGCCGGTGGTGGGCTCGTCCAGAATATAGACCGTCTTGCCGGTGCTTCGCCGGGCCAGCTCGTTTGCCAGCTTGACCCGCTGGGCCTCGCCGCCCGAGAGGGTGGTGGCGCTCTGGCCCAGGGTCACATACCCGAGGCCAACGTCCAGCAGGGTTTCCAGCTTTCGGGCGATCTTGGGCTGGTTGGCAAAAAAGGTCGCCGCTTCCTCGACGGTCATGTTCAGCACATCCGAGATGGTTTTTTCCCGGTACTTAACCTCCAGGGTTTCCCGGTTGTACCGCGCCCCCTTGCAGACCTCGCAGGGGACGTAGACGTCGGGCAAAAAGTGCATCTCGATCTGAAGGATGCCGTTTCCCTCGCAGGCCTCGCACCGGCCCCCCTTGACGTTGAAGCTGAACCGGCCCGGCCCGTAGCCCCGCATCTTCGCGTCCTGGGTCTGGGCAAAGACGGCCCGGATGTCGTTGAAAAGTCCGGTATAGGTGGCCGGATTGGAGCGGGGTGTCCGGCCGATGGGCTGCTGGTCGATGCCGATGACCTTGTCCACATATTCCAGCCCCTCCACCCCGTCGCTCTTGCCGGGGCGGGTTCGGGCGCCGTTCAGCTCCCCCGCCAGCGTCTTGTACAGAATCTCATTTACAAGGCTGGATTTTCCGCTGCCCGAGATGCCGGTGACGCAGATAAATTTGCCCAGAGGGAAGTCCACCGTAAGGCCCTGAAGGTTGTTCTCCCGGGCGTTCACCACCCGCAGAACCTGGCCGCTGCCGGGGCGGCGGGTCTCCGGCACGGCGATCCGCTTCCGGCCTGAGAGATAGTCCCCGGTAATGCTGCGTTTTGCGCGGCAGATGGTTTTGACGCTGCCCGCGGCCACGATCTCACCGCCGTGTACCCCCGCCCCCGGGCCTACATCCACGATATAGTCGGCGGCGCGGATGGTATCCTCGTCGTGCTCCACGACGATGACCGTGTTGCCCAGGTCCCGCAGGTGCTTCAGCGTGTCGATCAGTTTGTTGTTGTCCCGCTGGTGCAGGCCGATGGAGGGCTCGTCCAGGACATAGAGCACCCCGGACAGGGCGCTGCCGATCTGGGTGGTCAGCCGGATGCGCTGGCTCTCGCCGCCCGAGAGGGTCCCCGCCGAGCGGGCCAGGGTCAGGTAATCGAGGCCCACGCTCTGCAAAAACTCCAGACGGCTGCGAATCTCTTTCAGGATCTGGCCGCCGATCTGCCGCTCCTTCTCGGTCAGCTTGTCCGCGCTGTCCCGCAGAAAGTCCAGCTCTTCCCGGATGGACATCTCGCAGAACTGGCTGATGTTCACCCCGCCCACGGTCACCGCCAGCACCACCGGCTTGAGCCGCTGGCCGCGGCAGGCGGGGCAGTCCACCCCGGACATCACCCCGGCGATTTCTTCCTTCATCCACTCGCTGCTGGTCTCCCGGAAGCGGCGCTCGAGGTTTTCCACGATGCCCTCAAAGGCGCTGAAATACTCCCCGCTGCCGAACTCGTTGGTCCGGTGCAGCTCCAGCTTTTCGCCGTTGGTGCCGTAGAGCAGGGCGTTCACCGCCTCCCGGCTCATCTCTTTGATGGGAGTGTCGAGGGTGAAGCCGTATTTTTTCCCGAGGCCCAGATAATACATCTCGCTGACGCTTCCCTCGGCGTAATACCAGCCGCTGGCCTTGATGGCCCCCTGCCGGATGGAGAGGCTGCGGTTGGGGATGATCCGGTCCTCGTCCACCCGCATGAAGATCCCGAGGCCGGTACACTTCTCGCAGGCGCCCTGGGGGTTGTTGAAGGAGAACAGGCGGGGCGTCAGCTCCCCGATGGAGATGCCATGTTCGGGGCAGGCAAAGTTCTGGCTGAAGGTCATGCACTCTCCCCCGATGACCTCCACCTCGGCGATGCCGTCGGCCAGCGCCAGCGCGGTTTCGAGGCTGTCGGCCAGACGGCTGCGGACTCCTTTCCGGATCACCAGCCGGTCCACCACGATCTCCACGGTGTGTTTGATGTTTTTCTCGAGGGTGATTTCCTCGTCCAGGTCATAGAGGCTGCCGTCGATCTTCACCCGGGCGTAGCCGGCCCGGCGGGCGGCGTCCAGCTCCTTCTGCTGGGTGCCCTTCCGCTGGCGGACCACCGGGGCCAGCACCTGGAATTTGGTTCCCTCGTCCAGCTTGAGCACCGCGTCCACCATCTCGTCCACGCTCTGCTGGGTGATGACCCGCCCGCAGACCGGGCAGTGGGGCACCCCCACCCGGGCATAGAGCAGGCGGAGGTAATCATAGATCTCGGTGACCGTCCCCACCGTGGAGCGCGGGTTGTGGCTGGTGGTTTTCTGGTCGATGGAGATGGCCGGGGACAGGCCGGTGATCTCGTCCACATCGGGCTTGTCCATCCGGCCCAAAAACATCCGGGCATAGCTGGACAGGCTCTCCACATACCGGCGCTGGCCGTCGGCATAGATGGTGTCGAAGGCAAGGCTGGACTTGCCCGAACCGGACAGCCCGGTCATGACGATCAGCTTCTCCCGGGGGAGGGTCAGGCTGACGTTTTTCAGGTTGTGCTCCCGGGCGCCCTTGATTACAATTTTATCGTTTGCCACTGTATCTTCTTCCTTTTCTCTGTGTCTGTGCGCGGTTGGCCCGCCGCTCGGTCTCAGCCTGGGAGTCGGTGGTGGGGTTTTCGCCCCGGCGCAGCCGGTCGATCTGATCCCGCAGGAAGGCCGCGTGCTCGAATTCCAGCAGCTTTGCGGCCTCTTTCATCTCCCTTGTCAGCCGCTCGATGGCCGCCTCCCGCTCCAGTTTGCCCATCCGGCGGGTGTTGAGCTTGGCGTTTTCGGCCTTGTCGCTGATCTCGATGGAATCCCGAATCTCCTTGACGATGGTTTTGGGGACAATGCCGTGGGCCTCGTTGTAGGCGGTCTGGATGGCCCGGCGGCGCTCGGTTTCGGTGATGGCTCGCTCCATGCTGTCGGTAACGGTGTCGGCGTACATGATGACCTTGCCGTCGGCGTTCCGGGCCGCCCGGCCGATGGTCTGGATCAGGCTGGTCTCGCTGCGGAGGAAGCCCTCCTTGTCGGCGTCCAGAATGGCCACAAGGCTCACCTCGGGCAAATCAAGGCCCTCCCGCAGCAGATTGATTCCCACAATGACGTCGATGGACCCCAGGCGCAGGTCCTTGATGAGCTCCATCCGCTCGAAGGTATCCACCTCGTGGTGCATATATTTGACCTTTACCTTCTGCTCGGTGAGGTAGTCGGTCAGGTCCTCGGCCATCTTCTTGGTCAGGGTGGTGACGAGGACCCGCTCGTTCCGCTCGACCCGGGCGTTGATCTCGCCCAGCAGGTCGGTGACCTGCCCTTCCACCGGGCGGACCGAGATGGGCGGGTCCAGCAGCCCGGTGGGCCGGATGACCTGCTGGGCCACCTGGGTGCTGT
>JAHLFH010000061.1 GCA_018883885.1 Candidatus Faecalibacterium intestinavium
CTTGACATCCATCCCCACCGGCGTTATGTTGTAGACACGGGCGGCAGACGGACAAGCCGCTGCCGCCCTCATATAAATTTTCCTCTATTTGCACCCTAAATGGACTTTACACAAAATTTGGGATTGACCCGAAACCCTGGTCAACACCTTTGTGAATGCGATTTACCTGTATGATGACAAAGTCCTGCTTACCTTCAACTACAAAGAAGGAACCAAAATTATTTCACTGGATGACGTAGCCGCTCTGGCTGCTTCCAGGGAAAGCGGTTCGGATTTGGGTTGCTTGCCTCCACCAAATCGTCGCAAGCTCCCCGGAGCTTGCGACGATTTTTTTAAAATCACTGCGCCGACTTTTGTGAGGGACTCCCGTGCGGGCCCCTTCTCAGGCCTTCCGGGTTTTCGCCTATCGTATTTCTTTTCTTATCTTATATACAGAGCCGCAAAACCACCGTCGGGCGGCCCGGGACCACCGCGGCCCCGCTGCCCGCAGCCAAATATTCACCCATCATTCAGCAAAACAAAACGGAGTGTTCATCATGCACCATCTGATTCCCTTCCGCCGCCCCGGCCTGCCCCGAAGCAAAAGCGTCTATATCCAGCTGGGGCTGGCGCTTCTGGCGGCCGCCATCATCATCGTCAGCTATGATCTGCTGGACCGCAACCCCTGCTTTGCCTGCATCGGCGCAGTCTTCGGCATGGGCACCGGCCTTTGGGGCGGGCTCCACAGCGCCATCAACCGCTCGGTGGGGACCCTGCTGGGCGGTATCCTGGCTTTGCCCTTCTACACCCTTTACAACTGGTCTCACGGTCCCTTCCCCCGGGACCTCTGCCTGCTGGCAGGTCTGGCGCTTCTGATTTTTCTGGGCCTGCTGGTCGGCGCCACCGACGCCATCCCCGCCGGAACGGTGGTCTACTTTGTGGTCCTCTGCACCGTGCAGCAGGAGCGGTTTGTCCGGTACACCGTTGACCGGATTCTGGATACCGCCGTCGGCGCTCTGCTGGCCCTTGGGCTGAGCGTCCTTTACGCCGTCTGGTCCGCCCGCCATGCCCCGTCCCCCAAGGCGGCCGCCGGGTCCAAAACCGGCTCCTGAGCCGGAACTCGTTTCATAAAAAACGCCCCCTGCGCTTGCGGTACGCAGGGGGCGTTTTTTTGTGGTGTCTGGTTTTGGTGTGTAAAAGGAGGAATCATGTTTCAGTTTGGCGGTTGCGGCCCCGCCTTACTGTGATTACAGGATACCAGAACTTTTCGAGCAAACTGTTTTGTTTCTATGAAGCTTTTGTAAACTTCCGGCTGGTTTTTTTATTCCGGCGCTTTCATGCTCTCCACCATGCTGATCCGGCGGATGGAGCGGCGCATCACGAAGCAGACGGTCAGGGTAAAGACCATCGCCAGCAGGACGCTGAACAGGAAGCTGGCGGGTTCAATGCTCCGGACGAACATCATCTGCTCATGCTCCACCGTCCGGATGATGAACTGATACATCGGCACTCCTACCACCAGCCCCAGCAGGGACCCGATCAGGCTCAGAAGCTCGATCTCCCGGAAGATATAGCGGTAGACCTCTTTGTCGTAGAAGCCCAGCACCTTGATGGTGGCCAGCTCCTTGCGCCGCTCGGCCAGGTTGACCGTGATGAGGTTATAGAGGACCACCGCCGCCAGGGCCGCCGCACAGGCGATGATGACCACGACAACGTAGTTGATGCCCTCGATGGTGTTGTCGAAGATGCTGGCCGTCTGCTGGGCAAAGGTGGCGCTGCTGACGTAGTTGCAGTCCATGACCGCCTCGCTCAGGGCGGTGCGCTCCTCCTCGGTTTCGCAGCTGGTGGCCGCATAGACGGTGTTCCATTCCACCTCTCCCTCCAGCATCCCGGAGAGCGTTTCCGCCGGGATAAACAGCCGGGCAAAGAGATAGTTCTCGGCGATGCCGGTGAGGGTCAGCTCATGCCGCGTCCCGTCCGGGGTCTGAACCCAGAGGCTGTCCCCCACCGAGAGGTCCAGGGTCTCGGCTGTTTTCTCGGTCAGGATGACGCTGTCCTGTTCCATGGGGATGGGCCTGCCCCCCACCCGGGTGCGGAGGGTAAAGCAGGCTTCCAGCTCCTCCGGGTCCTGAGCGGCGATGAGGGTCAGGCTGCTCTCTTTTCCTTCGGCGTTGGCGATGGTGGTGGTCCGGGTATAAAAGGCGCCCCAGTGCTTGATCTGGCTGTTGGAATCCAGCAGGTCCCCCAGCCCGCCCTCCATGGTCAGGGCTTCTTCCCCCGAAAGGGAAACGGTCAGGTCGCCGTGGTTCAGTTCGCCGTATTGTTTGTCCAAAAGATCTCCGATGGAGTCCCGCAGGCCGAAGCCGATCAGCAGCAGGGCGGTGCAGCCCGCCACCCCCAGAACCGTCATGAAGAACCGCTTTTTATACCGGAACAGGTTCCGGGCGGTGGTTTTCTGGGAGAAGGTCATCCGGTCCCAGATAAAATGCATCCGTTCCAGCAGAATCCGCTTGCCCGCCGCCGGGGCCCGGGGCAGAAGAAGGGCCGCCGTCTTTTCCTTGAGGCAGGCCCGGCAGGCGGCCAGGGTGGTCAGGCCCACCACCGCCATGCTGACCAGCAGCCCCGCCGCCGCCAGCCCCGGATAAAACGCCGGGCGGAAGGCAGGCAGGGAATAGACGGTGGCGTAGGCGTTCCAGACCACCGTGGGCAAAACGGCAAAGCCGAGCATCATCCCGACGACGCAGCCCAGCAGGCTGGTCGTCAGGCCATAGAGCAGATATTTGGACGCAATGGCCCAGTCGGAATACCCCAGCGCCTTGAGGGTGCCCATCTGGAGGCGGTTCTCGTCCACCATGCGGGTCATGGTGGTGGTGGCCACCAGCGCCGCCACCAGGAAGAAGAAGGCCGGGAACACCCGCCCGATGGCCTCCATCCGGTCGGCGTTCTGCTCAAAGGTCACGATGCTGGTCACGGTGGACCGGTCCAGCAGATACCATTCCCCGGCCTCGATTTTGCTGACCTGCTCCTCCGAGTCCTGAAGCTGACGGCGGGCGTCGGCAAGCTCGCGCTCCGCCTCCTGCTTCTGGTCCGCAAATTCCGCCCGGGCGGCTTCCAGCCCGGCTGCACCCTCGTTGTATTCGATCCAGCCGGAATTGAGCTGGCTCCGGGCCGCGGAGAGCTGGTTCTCCGCTTCCTCGAACGCGGCCCAGGCCGTGGCCGTGCCGGTGTTGAGGGCCAGCTGCCCCTCGAGAAGGTCCAGCTTCATCTGCCGCAGGGCCGCCTCGGCCTCGGTCACCAGCTGCTCGTTGGATAGGTCGGGGGCCGAGATCAGCCCCTGCTGATACATCTGGGCCTTGCCCTCGTCCAGCTGGGCCTGATAGCCCTCCAGCTGGGCATATGTGGTGTCGTAGAGCTCCTGCGCCTGGGCCAGCAGCTCCCGCAATTCGGTGTATTCCTCGTCGTCGGGTTCGGCCTCGTCCAGCGCCTGCCGGGCGTTTGCCAGCAGGGCCTCGGCGTAATCCAGCATCGGGTCGGCCACCTGTTTGAGGCTCACCAGCAGCTTGATCTGCTGGAGCTGGTCCTCAAAATCCAGAATCCGGGCCTGCCCGTCCACAATCTCCTCCGCGCCTCCGGCCATGGTTCCCGGCAGGGCGCTTTTCTGCCGGGCCAGCTCCGCCTGGCCGTCGGAGTATTCCGCCTCCCCGGCTTCCAGCTCGGCCAAAGCCTCCTCCAGCTGCCGGGCGGCGTCCTCCAGCTGGGCCTCCGCCTCGGCAAACCGGGCGTTGGCCTCGGCCTCCTGCCGGGCGAATTCAGCCTTCGCCTCTTCCAGCGCCTGGCGGGCGTCGTCGATCAGCTCCTCCCGCCGGAGGGCCGACCGGGGGCCGCTCAGCTCCTCCAGCCGCTCGGACACAGCCTCCGCCGCGTCGTCATAGGCGTCGGTCCCATAGGTCAGGGCGTCGGTCCCCTCTACCTTGAGGTAGCAGGAGGCGTAATACTCCACCGTGAAGCTGCCCGCCGGGACAAAGGCCGCCAGGTCCAGCTTGCCGCTGCCCGCGGTGCTGCTGTCGTTGTCGATGGAAAAGTGAAGCGGGTCCCGCACGAGGCCCACCACCGTCAGGGTGACGGAGGACAGGCTGCCCTCCACCCCTTCCAGGGTCAGGGTGGTGCCGATGTCCGGGGTTTCGGCGGTGCCCACGGACGTCACAACGCACTCGTCCGGCCCCTCGGGCATCCGGCCCTCCAGCAGGGTGAGGCGGTTCATGTTTTCCGGGGTTTCGGCCCCGGGGTCGGCGGGCATTTCCTGCACCCGGACGGTCATTCCGTCGCCCCCGGAGAGGACGGCGGTGCAGTCCACCGAGTACACCGGCATGACGGCGCCGACCCCTTCGGCCGCGGCGATGGCCTCGACGTCGGCCTCGCTCAGCCCCAGGGTGGAAACCACCCGCAGGTCAAAGAGATTCTGCTGCTCAAAAAAAGCCCGCTCGGCCCGCCGCATATCGGGGCCGACGCTCATCAGGCCTGTGAGCATCATGACCCCCAGCAGGATGATCCCGTAGAAGGAGACCAGCCGCCGCCGGGCCCGGCGAAGCTCCCGGCGGATATTTTTCCGGTATGTCCTGTTTCCCACTGTTCTCACCACTCGATCTGTTCCACGGGGACGGGATGTTCGTTGACCCGGTTTGAAAGAATCTGCCCGCTGCGCACCTGGATGATCCGGTCGGCCATGCCGGTCAGGGCGGTGTTATGGGTGATGACGATGACGGTCCGCCCGGTCTCCCGGCAGGTGCGCTGCAGCAGGGCCAGGACCGCCTTGCCGGTCTTGTAATCCAGCGCGCCGGTGGGTTCGTCGCAGAGCAGAAGCTTCGGGTTTTTGGCCAGCGCCCGGGCGATGGACACCCGCTGCTGCTCGCCGCCCGAAAGCTGGGCCGGGAAGTTGTTCAGCCGCTCCCCCAGCCCCACGCTCCGCAGCGTCTCGGCCGGGTCCAGCGGGTGCTTGCAGATTTCGCTGGCCAGCTCCACGTTTTCCAGCGCGGTGAGGTTCTGCACCAGATTGTAAAACTGGAAGACAAAGCCCACGTCATGGCGGCGGTAGCCCGTCAGCTCCTTTTCGGTAAAGCGGCTGACCTCCTGCCCGTCCAGGAAGATTCGCCCCTCGTCGCAGGTGTCCATGCCGCCCAGCATATTCAGAAGGGTGGTCTTGCCCGCGCCGGAAGGCCCCACAATGATGCAGAACTCCCCCTTGTCCACATAAAAACTCATTTTATCGGCGGCGGTGATCTTCACGCTGCCGGTCTGATAATACTTGGAGACGTCCTCAAAACTCACAAAATGTTCCATAGCTGCCTCTCTCGTGCCGGTCAATAATACAGAATCTACAATCTTTCCATTGATTCCCTGTACATCTTACATGATAATTCAAAGATGCAGGTTTTTGCAAGAAAAACACACTTTATTTGAAAAAACTTCACATTTTGTCTTTGGATTCCAAACCTCTTGACTTGGACGCTTTAACGTGCTACTATATCATCAGTTTTTGAACAGAGCGTCAAATGCGTTGACGGGGAGAAAGCGATTTCATTCCGCGTACAGAGAGCCGCCGGGTGGTGCAAGGCGGCGCGGGAGGCTTCGTCTACTGGCCCCTGAGCGGCAGGGCTGAACCTTTTCAGTAGGCCCTGACGGATGCCCACCGTTACCCGGGCAGCGATTCGCCCCCAAAAGCCGATCGTGATGAGTGGCCGCAGCTTCTGCGGCAAAGAGAGTGGTACCACGGGCCGCCTTGTATCAAAGTTACAGGCTCTCGTCTCTCAAGGTTTTCGCCTTGAAAGACGAGAGCCTTTTTCTGTCCCTGTTCTTTATTTTGCGGCCTCCCGCCGCCCATTGGAGGAAAACAGACTATGATGGATGCAACCAAGTACGCACCGGGTTACTATCCCGCCCCCGCCGGCTACGACAGCTGGGTCAAAAAAGACCACATCGAGACGGCCCCCGCCTTTTGCAGCGTGGACCTGCGGGACGGCAACCAGGCCCTGATCGTCCCCATGAGCCTGGAAGAAAAGCTGGAATTTTTCAAGATGCTGGTCAAAATCGGCTTCAAGGAGATCGAGGTGGGCTTCCCCGCCGCCAGCGAGACCGAGTATGAATTTCTCCGCACCCTGATCGAGCAGAACCTCGTCCCCGAGGACGTCACCCTTCAGGTCCTGACCCAGTGCCGGGACCACATCATCCGCCGCACCTTCGAGGCCGTCAAAGGGGCGCCCCGGGCGGTGATCCACTTCTACAACTCCACCTCGGTGGCCCAGCGGGAACAGGTGTTCCACAAGTCGAAGGAGGAGATCAAAAAGATCGCCACCGACGGCGCGGCCCTGGTCAAGCAGCTCAGCGAGGAATACGAGGGCAGCTTCCTGTTTGAGTACAGCCCCGAAAGCTTTACCGGCACCGAGCCGGAATACGCCGTGGAGGTCTGCAACGCAGTTCTGGACATCATGCAGCCCACCCCCGACCGGCCCATGATTATCAATCTGCCGGTCACCGTGGAGATGAGTATGCCTCATGTCTATGCAACCCAGATCGAATATTGCAGCAAAAACCTCAAATACCGGGACAGCGTCATCCTCTCCACCCATCCCCACAACGACCGCGGCACCGGCGTGGCCTGCGCCGAGCTGGCCGTCCTGGCGGGCGCACAGCGAATTGAGTGCTGCCTGTTCGGCAACGGCGAGCGCACCGGCAACGTGGACGCCATCACCCTGGCCCTGAATATGTACAGCCACGGCGTGGACCCCAAGCTGGACTTCTCCGACCTGCCCGCCATCTGCGAGACCTACGAGCGGGTCACCCGGATGCACGTCTATGAGCGCAGCCCCTATGCCGGCCAGCTGGTGTTCGCCGCCTTCTCGGGCAGCCATCAGGACGCCATCGCCAAGGGCATGAACTACCGCAAGGCCAACGGCGAGCACCGCTGGACCTGCCCCTATATCCCCATCGATCCCCACGACATCGGCCGTACCTACGACGCCGACGTCATCCGCATCAACAGCCAGAGCGGCAAGGGTGGCATCGGCTTCCTGCTCCAGCAGAACTACGGCTACAATCCCCCGCCCCGCATGCGGGAAGATCTGGGATACCGGGTCAAGGAAGTTTCCGACCACGAACATCGCGAGCTGAGCGTGAAGGAAGTGCTCTACGTGTTCGAGCGCGCTTACCTCAACCACACCACTCCGCTGAACGTGACCGAAGCCCACTTCACCCAGAACCCGGACAACACCATCACCGCCGATGTGACCCTGGCCTGCAATGGCGATATCAAGACCTGCCGCGCCACCGGTAACGGCCGCCTGGACGCAGTGGCCACCGCCATCGAGCAGGAGACCGGGCTGCACTTTACCCTGGTGCATTACAGCGAACACGCCCTTGACTCCGACACCAACAGCCGCGCCTGCAGCTATGTGGGCCTGAAGTGGGCCAGCGGTGAGGAGACCTGGGGCTGCGGTACCCACACCGACATCATCGTGGCGGGCATCCGCGCCCTGGTGAGCGCCATCAACAACAAATAACCTGAAAGATAAACGGAGGTTTTTGCCATGGGAATGACC
>JAHLFH010000062.1 GCA_018883885.1 Candidatus Faecalibacterium intestinavium
GCCGGAGGAAGTGGAGGCCCCGGTCAGTTTCGGGCAGTCTCTCGGGAAGGTGGTTATTTCCAATGGGGAGACGGTCCTGGGAGAATACGAGGTCACAGCGGCGGCAGGGGTGCCGAAGCTCGAATTCGACAGTGCGCTGGAGCTTTTGTGGCAGAGCCTGGCAGGCGGCTGAGGAACGCCCCCGGCGGAAAAAGGGGGGCGGACGGGGGTTCGGCTGGAAAAAAGACCCCTGTTAAAATTGTATGAAGGGAGCGGATTTTGGCCTTGACTTTGCGGGATGGGAACGGTACACTTAGATAAAGCACCTGACGTTGGTGCAAGTGCCGAATATCGGTTTGGAGGACGTAAACCAATGAGTGTTTCATTTAATGCAAAACACCTTTCTCACTTTATCAGTGAAGACGAGTTCAAGGCGATTTACCCGCAGGTCGAGGCTGCCCATGCTTCTCTGGAAGCCAAAAACGGCCCGGGAAACGATTTTCTGGGCTGGATGTACCTGCCCCGGGATTACGATAAAGAGGAGTTTGCCCGCATCAAGGCCGCGGCGGAGAAGATCCGTTCCGATTCGGACGTTCTGGTGGTGGCCGGCATCGGCGGCAGCTATCTGGGAGCCCGCGCCGTCATCGAGGCGGTCCGGGGTATGTTCCACAATGAGCTGGACGGCGGCCTGAAGATTTACTTCTGCGGCAACAGCATCAGCCCCGCGTACCTGAACGATATCATGGCGCTGTGCAAGGGCAAGCGCTTCTCCATCAATGTCATCTCCAAGTCCGGCACGACCACCGAGACCAGCCTGGCGTTCCGGGTGCTGCGCAAGCTGCTGGAGGAGCAGGTGGGTCCGGAAGAAGCCAATAAGCGCATCTACGCCACCACCGACCGCGCCCACGGCACCCTCAAGCAGCTGGCCGACAGCCAGGGCTGGCCCACCTTTGTGGTGCCGGACGATGTGGGCGGCCGCTACTCGGTCCTGTCGGCGGTGGGCCTGCTGCCCGTGGCGGCGGCCGGCATCGACATCGACGCTCTGATGCAGGGCGCAGCCGACGCCATGGAGCGGTTCTCCAGGCTCGGCCCCGACAACGACGCCTACAAGTACGCCGCAGCCCGCAATATCCTCTACCGCAAGGGCAAATCCGTCGAGATTCTCGAGTGCTACGAGCCCAACTTCACCCTGATGAACGAGTGGTATAAGCAGCTGTTCGGCGAGAGCGAGGGCAAGGACAACAAGGGCCTGTTCCCCGCAAGCTGCATCTTCTCCACCGACCTGCACTCCATGGGCCAGTTCATCCAGGAAGGCGCCCGGATCATGTTCGAGACCATCGTGGACGTCAAGAAGCCCGCTTCCGACCTGTTCATCGAGGAGCTGGAGGGCAACTTTGACGGCCTGAACTTCCTGGCCGACCAGAACATGAGCGTGGTCAACCGCAAGGCGATGGAGGGCACCATCCTGGCCCACACCGACGGCGGCGTGCCCCAGCTGATGATCGAGGTGGACGATCTGTCCGCCTATAACGTCGGCTATCTGATCTACTTCTTCTGGCGTGCCTGCGCATGCAGCGGCTATATGCTGGGGGTCAACCCCTTCAACCAGCCGGGCGTGGAGAGCTACAAGAAGAACATGTTTGCTCTGCTGGGCAAGCCCGGTTACGAGAATCTGACCGCAGAACTCGAAGCCAAGCTGAAGTAAATTTTGATTATCCTGCCGCAAGGCGAGGAAAATACAGGAGGACTTACTATGATTAAACTGATTGTTGGCACCAAGGGCTCCGGCAAGACCAAGGCGATGATCGACATGATCAACGACGCCGTCAAAACCACCAAGGGCAACGTGGTCGTCGTGGAAAAAGGCATGAAGCTGACCTACGACATCGCTTCTGCAGCCCGCCTGATCGACCTCGACGAATATAAGATCAACGGCGGCGAGATGCTCTATGGCTTTGTGGCCGGCCTGCTGGCAAGCAACTATGATATTACCGAAATGTACATCGACGGCATCCTGAAGGTCCTGGACCACGATGTGAACCGTCTGGGCACTGTGCTGGACGAGATCGCCGCCATTGCGGGCGACACCGTCAAGGTCACCGTCACCGTCAGCGCAGACGAGGGAATGCTGCCCCACGACGTCAAGAAGTATCTGTAAGCTCCTGACGCAGCCTCCGGCATAAGGCGAAAAAGAACCCATCCAGGCAGAGAACCGGAAAAACAAAATTTTTCGGTTTTCTGCCTGTTTTAGGTATTGACAAAGGCGGCTTTTGGCGCTATACTGACAAAGCAGCCTTTTTAGAGGTGTACTATGCAATTTGACCTGAGAAAGTTTATCGAGGCCGGCGCCCGCCCTTACCACGCAGAGTATCTTTGCGATCTCTCTGCACGGGATTTCGCCGGCGCACGGATCCCGAAGCCCGTTTCGGTCTGCTTTGACGCGGTGCCCGACGGCGGCGAGGTCCAGATGACCCTGCGGGCAAACGCATCGGTGCATGGCGAATGTGCCCGCTGTCTCGACCCCGTCGAGCGCGCGGAGACAGTCTGTGTTGAATGGACGGTCCGGCAGCGCGATCTGGACGACCCGGATTTTGAGCTGCCGCTGGACGAAGCCGGTCGGCTGAATGTGGACGAGTGGCTTTATCAGGAGTTCCTCTTTCAGATCCCCACGGTGCTGCTGTGCAGCGCCGAGTGTCAGGGGCTTTGCCCCCGATGCGGGAAGAAGATGGCAGACTGTGTCTGCCAGAGGGCCCAAGACAGCAGCGCCCCCATAGACGCAAGGCTGAGTGTGCTAAAATCACTGCTGAACTGAGAATCCATCAAGGAGGTGCAAAAATATGGCAGTACCTAAGAGACATCTTTCCAAGGCCCGCCGCGACAAGCGTCGCAGCAATGTTTGGAAGCTGGAGGCCCCCGCGCTGGTCAAGTGCAGCAACTGCGGCTCTCTGAAGCTCCCCCACCAGGCATGTGGCAACTGCGGTTACTACAAGGGCGAGGAAGTCATCAAGAAGGCCTAATTTGCGCGGAATTGGTGGCATAATGGTGTATGATAGAAGGGGAGGGCGTGCTGCGCCTTCCCCTTCTTGCTGTGTTACGACGATCTGTTTTTGAAAGGATGGAAAGGGGAACCCATGGCCATCAAGATCCAAACCGTGGAGCCGGGCAGCGCCGCGCAGCAGCTGGGCCTGCGCCCGGGGGACGAGCTGCTGGCAGTGGACGGCAACCCGCTCAACGATACGCTGGACTATCAGTTTTATACCGACAGCTCCAGCTTCCACCTGAAAGCCCGGGTGGAAGGCGCTGTGCGGGAGTGGGACGTCCGCCGGGAGGCCGGCGGCCCCTTCGGCTGCGACTTCGCAACCTATCTGGGGGACCAGAAGCACTCCTGCTCCAACCACTGCATGTTCTGCTTCATCGACCAGCTGCCCCCCGGTATGCGGGAAAGCCTCTACTTTAAGGACGACGACGAGCGGCTGTCCTTCCTGTTCGGCAATTATATCACCATGACCAACATGCAGGACCACGAGATCAACCGCATCATCAAGATGCACATCTCGCCCATCAATGTTTCGGTCCATACCACCAACCCCCAGCTCCGGGTCCGGATGCTGGCCAACCGCCGGGGCGGCGAGACCCTGAAATACCTCGACCGGCTGGTGGAAGGGGGCGTCGAGGTCAACTGCCAGCTGGTGCTCTGCCGGGGGATCAACGACGGCGACGAGCTGCGCCGCACCCTGACCGACCTGCTGCGGCTGACCCCCATGGTCCAGAGCATCGCGGCGGTGCCCTGCGGCGTCACCGACTACCGCAAGAATCTCTACCCCCAGGTGCCCTATGACGCGGCCTCCAGCGCCGAGGTCATCGACATTCTGGAGGAATTCGGGGACGAGTGCAAGGCCCGCCACGGCAAGCGGATCATCTACCCCAGCGACGAGTGGTATCTCAACGCCGGGCGGGAGCTGCCCCCGGCGGAGTTCTACGAGGACTTCGCCCAGCTGGAAAACGGCGTCGGGATGTGGCGGCTGTTCGAGCAGGAATTCCTGGCCGAGCTGGAAAAGCCCCACCGGATCTACGGCTCAAAGAAGATGGACGTGGTCACCGGGACCTTGGCGGCCCCCCTCATCCAGGCCATGATGGCCGAGCTGCACCGGCAATACCCGATGATTGAGGTGACGGTCCACCCCATCCAGAACAAATTCTTCGGCGGCAATGTCAGCGTGGCCGGTCTGGTCACGGCAACCGATATTCTGGCCCAGTGCCAGGGCAAGCTGACCAGCGGCGTGCTGGGAGTGCCGGAGGTCATGCTCCGCAGCGAGCGGGATATGTTCCTGGACAGCGTCACGGTGGACGAGCTGGCCCGGCAGCTGGGGGTCAAAATCGAGATCCTGCCCTGCGGCGGCGGGGACGAGGCCCGCGCCCTGCTGCGCAGCGGCCTGCATATCTCCCGCCGCCGCCGAGCATAATTTTTTCGTCGAAATCCCTTTTTGGAAAGGAGGACGATCCCTGTGAGCAAACCCATCGTAGCGGTGGTGGGGCGCCCCAACGTGGGCAAATCCACCCTGTTCAACAAACTCTGCGGCCAGCGGCTGGCCATTGTGGAGGATACCCCCGGCATCACCCGGGACCGCATCTTTGCGGAGTGCGAATGGTCCGGCCACTCGTTTCTGCTGGTGGACACCGGCGGCATCGAGCCCAAGGCCACCGAGGGCATTCTGGCCCATATGCGGGAGCAGGCCCAGATCGCCATCGACACCGCCGACTGCATCGTCATGGTGGTGGACGTCCGCTCCGGGCTGACCGCCTCGGACGAGGACGTGGCCCATATGCTCCGCCGCAGCCACAAGCCCATCATTCTGGCCGTCAACAAGTGCGACAAGGTGGGCGAGACCCCCATGGAGCTGTACGAGTTCTATAATCTGGGCTTTGACGAGGTCATGCCCATTTCGTCGGTCCACGGCCACGGCACCGGCGACCTGCTGGACGCCATCTGCGCCCATCTGGATTTCTCCGAGACGGTGGTCGAGGAAGAACGGATTCCGGTGGCCATCATCGGCCGGCCCAACGTGGGCAAATCCAGCCTGACCAACCGCATCCTGGGCGAAAACCGGATGATCGTCGCCAACGAGGCGGGCACCACCCGGGACGCCATCGACACCCCGGTGGACAACGCCTACGGCAAGTTTATCTTCACCGATACCGCGGGCCTGCGCAAGCGGAGCAACGTCACCGAGGGTCTGGAGCGGTATATGGTGGTCCGGGCGCTGGCCGCCGTGGAGCGGAGCCGGGTGGCCCTGATTCTGGTGGACGCCACCGTGGGCTTCACCGAGCAGGACAGCAAGATTGCGGGCTATGCCCACGAGCAGGGCAAGGCCTGCATCATCGTCATCAACAAATGGGACGCCGTAGAGGGCAAGGAGACCAACACCATGGAGCTCCAGCGCCGGGGCTACAGCGAGTGCTTCAGCTTTATGAGCTACGCGCCCATCATCTTCATCTCGGCCCAGACCGGCTACAACGTCAACAAGCTGATGCAGCTGATCCGGGACGTGGACAGCCAGAACGGCGCACGGGTGCCCACGGGCGTCCTGAACGAGATGCTGGCCCGGGCCACCGCCCGGATGCAGCCCCCCAGCGACAAGGGCCGCCGCCTCAAAATTTACTACCTGACCCAGGCGTCCACCCGGCCCCCCACGTTCGTGGCCTTTGTGAACGCAAAGCATCTGTTCCATTTCAGCTATCAGCGGTATATCATCAACCAGATCCGGGAGAATTTCAGCCTGGAGAATACGCCCATCCGCCTTGTGGTGCGGGAGCGCGGCGCAGGCGACGTCCGGGCGAAGGACGTCTGAGCCGCCGGGCAAGGGTCCCGGCGCTGAGTATTGGGGAGGAAAGCGAATCATGTTGTGGACGATTGGAATTGTAATTGCGACGGCCTTGCAGGCCTATCTGCTGGGCAGCATTGACACCGGCATCCTGGTCAGCCGGCTGGTCTATCACGACGACGTGCGGAACCACGGCAGCGGGGCGGCGGGCATGACCAATATGCTGCGCACCTTTGGCAAAAAGGCTGCCGCCATGACCGCCCTGGGCGATGTGCTCAAGGGGGTCGCCGCGGTCTGCATCGGGCGGTGGCTGTTCAGCCTGCTGCCTTCCGCTGAGATCTCGCCCTATCTGGGGGTGTATCTGGCGGGCATCCTGGCCGTGGTGGGGCACCTGAAGCCCCTCTACTTCGGCTTCAAGGGCGGCAAGGGCGTCCTGGTCGGCACCGGCGCCCTGCTGGCGGTCCAGCCGGTGCTGGTGCCCTTCCTGCTGCTGACCTTCCTGGTCTGCGTGCTGCCCACCGGCATGGTGTCTCTGGGCAGCGTCGTGGGCGCGGGGCTCTACCCGGTGATGACCCTTATCTATGGCCTGATGCAGGGGCTTGCGGTCCGGGATCTGGTGGTCACCACGGTGGGCGCGGCCATCATCGGCGGAATGATTATCTATATGCACCGCTCCAACCTCCAGCGGATCCGGGAGGGCAAGGAGTACCGCTTCGGCAAAAAGCATCAGAAAAAAGATTGAAATTGTACATAGCGCAAGAGCGTCTTTCTGCGGAGGAAAGGCGCTTTTTTCTGCGGAAACTCGGCGAAAATGCACCCCTGAGAAAACGGGTTTCTGTGTAATCTGACAAAGGAAACCCCGAACGCTTGAGGGAAATTACGCAGAGTGGTATAATTTGAGATATTCTTTGTAGAACGCTTTGCGATGTGAGACAAGGCAAGGAGGGAACAACATGAAAACCATGGAACAGACCATGATCGAGGCCGGCCGCTATTATACCATCGTCAGCGCTTCCGGCAGCGTGATCGAGGCGGTGGAAAACGCTGAAAACGGCGCGGACATCCGTCTGGGCAAATATAACCATGATCCCAAACAGGAGTGGGCCTTTGACCGGGTGGGGGACAGCGTGTACCGCATCCGGAACCGGGCCAGCGGCAAATTGATGGACCTGATGATGGCGGGCACCGCCAACGGCACCTGGCTCCATCTGTGGGAGGACGTGAGCGGCACCTCTCAGATGTGGACGGTGGAACCCAACCACGAGGGCGAGGTCCGTCTGCGGTCCCAGTGGGCTGGCGGACGGTGCGTGGACACCGTCGGCATGGGCTGCCCGGTGGGGGCGATTTTGCAGGTCTGGCAGGAGACGGTCGGCGGAGACCAGCTCTGGAAGATTCAGGAGGTCAAGGAGCGCCCGGCGCATGAAGAAGCGCAGCCCGCCCCGGCCGTTGAAACCGCCCCTGCGGCGGAGGAGAAGGTTCCCGTTGTGGAAGCTGCTCCCGTAGCGGAGGAGAAGGTTCCTGTCGTGGAAGCTGCTCCTGCGGCGGAGGAGAAGGCTCCAGTCGTGAAAACTGTTTCTGCGGCGGAGGAGAAGGCTCCCTCTGTGGAAGCTGCCCCTGCGGCGGAGGAGAAGGCCCCTGCTGTTGAAACCGATCCTGCGGCGGAGGAAAAAGCTCCTGCGGCGAAGAAAACGGCGGCAAAGACTGCCTCCCGCAAGAAGTGCGCACCCCGCAAGAAGACCGCAAAGAAAACCGGTAAATAAAAAGCGGCGGCTTTTCGCAAAAGCCCCGCTTCCTGTGCCCCCGCGCTGAGCTGTAAAAGCCCGGCGCGGGGGTTTATTGTTTTTTGCCGCAAAAACGGGCCGCCCCGGCGGAGGCGGCCCGTGAACCTGGCTGGAATGATTTTACAGGTCGATGGGAGAACGGCCTGCCGCGCTGCGGTTGTCCAGGCTGGCGGCGATGAACGCCTTGAACAACGGGTGAGCGTGGTTGGGTCGGCTCTTGAATTCGGGGTGGAATTGTGCGCCCAGATGGAAGGGGCGGCCCGGCAGCTCCACCGTCTCCACCAGGCGGTCGTCGGGGCTGGTGCCCGAGATCACAAGCCCGGCGCCTTCCAGCGCGTCCCGGTAGAGGTTGTTGAACTCATAGCGGTGGCGGTGGCGCTCCGAGATCAGCTCGGCGCCGTAGCAGGCGGCCATTTTTGTACCGGGCAGCACCTTGCAGGGGTACTGGCCCAGACGCATGGTGCCGCCCTTGGGGATGTTGCCCTGCTGGTCGGCCATCAGGTCGATGACGTTGTGGGCCCCCTCGGGGGTGAACTCGCTGGAATTGGCGTCCTGATAGCCCAGAACGTTCCGGGCAAACTCGATGACCATGATCTGCATGCCCAGGCAGATGCCGAAATAGGGGACGTTGTGTTCCCGGGCATACTGGGCGGCCTGAATCATCCCCTCGATGCCCCGGTCGCCGAAGCCGCCGGGCAGGATGATGCCGTCCACGTCGGCAAAGGCGCAGGCGCAGTCGGCCTGATTCTGGAGTTCTTCGCTGTCCACCCATTTGATCTCCACCTGGGAGTCGTTTTCAAACCCGGCGTGATAGAGGCTCTCCATCACCGAGAGATAGGCGTCGTGGAGCTTGACGTACTTGCCCACCAGGGCGATGGTGCAGGTGCGGCTCCGGCTGGCAATCCGGGAGACCACATCCTTCCACTCGGTCAGGTCGGCGGGGGGCACGTCCAGCTGGAGCTTCTGGACCACCACGTCGTCCAGGCCGTTGGAATGGAGCATCAGCGGGCACTGATAGAGGCTGTCCATGGTCAGGTTTTCGATGACGCATTCCGGCTTGACGTTGCAGAAGGTGCTGACCTTGCGGCGGATCTCGCCGCCCACGCTGCCGTCGGCCCGCAGGATGATGATATCCGGGGCGATGCCCATGCCCTGAAGCTCCTTGACCGAGTGCTGGGCGGGCTTCGATTTGTATTCGTCCGAGCCGGAGATATAGGGCACCAGAACGACGTGGATATAGCAGCAGTTCCCATGGCCCTGCTCGATCCCCACCTGGCGGATGGCCTCGAGGAACGGCTGGCTCTCGATGTCGCCGGTGGTGCCGCCGATCTCGGTGATGACCACGTCGGCCCCGGTGGAGGAGGCCAGATTGTAGATATAGCTCTTGATCTCGTTGGTGATGTGGGGGATGATCTGAACGGTCTGGCCCAGATAAGCCCCCTGCCGCTCTTTGTTCAGGACGTTCCAGTAGACCTTGCCGGTGGTGAGGTTGGAATATTTGTTCAGATTTTCGTCGGTAAAACGCTCGTAGTGGCCCAGATCCAGGTCGGTCTCGGTGCCGTCGTCGGTGACAAAGACCTCGCCGTGCTGCAAGGGGCTCATGGTGCCCGGGTCAACGTTGACGTAGGGGTCCAGCTTCTGGCTGGCGACTTTCAGGCCGCGGCACTTGAGCAGACGGCCCAGGGAGGCCGCCGTGATGCCCTTGCCCAAACCGGAGACGACGCCGCCGGTCACAAAGATAAATTTGGTTGCCATACAATTTCCCTTCCTCTCTGATCCAGTCCGATCCCAATGAATCGGAGCAATATAAACAGAGCGGCCGGGGGAGAACCCCCGGTCCCGCCCTGAGAAAACAGACAAATGGTTTTTTGGTGATTATAGGCTGCCGTCGTCCAGCTCATCCAGAATCTCCCGGGCGATTTCAGACCGGTCCCGGCGGGTATCCATGGCCCGTTTTTCGATGCAGCGGTGGGCTTCGGCTTCGGTCATTCCCCGGCGCTCGATGAGGGCGCACTTGGCCCGGCTGACCAGCCGAAGCTGGGCGAGCTTTTCCTGCAAACGCCGGTTTTCCTCCCGCAGGAGCAGCAGCCGCCGGTTCCCGGCGGCTGCCATCTGGACGGCCTGAAAAAACAGCACATTGGTGAAGGGCTTGCTCAGCAGCAGCACGCCCTGGGCGCTCAGCCCGGCGGCCAGCTGGTCGGCGGCGGTCGCCTTGGCCAGCAGCAGCACCCCCGCGCTGGTCTTTTCCACGGCGCTGAGGCAGAACTCATGGCCGAATTCATCGGGCAGGGGGGCGTTCACGATAATCAGCTCGAAGTCGGATTCCAGCATCCGCCGCCGCGCCTCGGCCCCGCTGGGCAGGATGAGAGGCCGGGCATAGCCCAGCTCGCTCAGCCGGGCCGAGAGATATTCGTTGGAGCTTGCGCCGGCGCTGACGATCAGTGCGCGTTTCATAAAGATCGCTCCTTTCTCTCCCGATGCGGTTTCTCAGATGGCATTGAAGTAGTGCAGCCGTTCGAATTCTGCCGGGTCGGCGGCGTTCCGCAGCGCTTCGCAGCGGCGCTGTGCCTCGCGGAAATAGCGGGTGTCCAGCCCGCTGGGCAGGAAGCGGGCCAGGAAATCGCTGTCCTGCGCGATCTGGACCGCCTCCTCCAGCGTTTCGGGCAGGGTCTCGAGGGACAGCCCTTCTGCGGCGGCGGGGTCAAAGAGATTTTTGTTCACCGGCTCCGGCAGGCTCATCCGCTTTTCGATGCCGTCCAGCCCGGCGGCCAGAATCAGCCCGAAGGCAAGATAGGGATTGCAGGCCGGGTCGGGGCTGCGCAGCTCCATCCGGCAGCTGTCGCCGTGGGCCATGGGGATGCGGACCAGCTGGCTGCGGTTCTGGCGGCTCCAGCTCACATACCGGGGCGCCTCGTGGCAGCCGAACCGGAGGTAGCTGTTGGGCAGGGGATTGGTAAAGACGGCCAGCTCCCGGCTGTGGGCCAGCACCCCCGCCATAAAGCGGCCCGCAGCGCCGTCGGACTGGATGTTCCCCTCAAAGAGATTCTGCCCCTCCCGGTAGAGGGAGATGTTGACGTGGAGCCCGCTGCCCGCCTGGTCGGCCAGAGGTTTGGGCAGGAAGCTGGCGTACAGCCCGCTGCGGGTGGCCATGGCCCGGACAATCTGCTTGAAGAGCATGACGTTGTCCGCCGTCTTGAGGGCGTTGGCGTGGCAGAAGTCGATCTCGTTCTGGCCGTGGCCGCTCTCGTGGTGGCTGTGCTGGGGGACGATGCCCATCTGCTCCATGGTCAGGCAGATGTCCCGGCGGAGGTTCTCGGCGGCGTCCAGGGGGGCCACGTCGAAATAACCGCCCCGGTCCATCGGCACCCGGGTGGGGCGGCCATAGGCGTCGGTTTCAAAGAGATAAAACTCGCACTCCGCCCCCACGTTGCACCGCAGGCCCAGCTGCTTGAACCGCTGGGTTATCTCCCGCAGAAAGCCCCGGCAGTTCCCGCCAAAGGGCTGGCCGTCCGGGCGGACCACGTCGCAGAAAAACTGCATCACCCGCCCCTCGGCGGGCCGCCAGGGCAGGATGATGGCGGTGGAAAGGTCCGGCCTGAGAAGCAGGTCGCTCTCCTCCACGTGCATGAAGCCGGGAATGGAGCTGCCGTCAAAGCTGACGCCCTCATCCAGAGCCTGGGGCAGCTGGCTGGCCAGAACAGCGATGTTTTTCTGGGTGCCAAAGATATCGCAGAACGCAAACCGAACGAATTTGACGTCGTTTTCCTCCACAAATTCGAGGATGTCCTGCCGGGACGAATCACTCATAGCGCGCCTCCCTCTGAAAATTTACAAATCAAAAAGGCCCAAAGGCCCGCTCGCGGACATAGAGCAGGTCTTTGGGCTGATGGCTGTCAGAAAGTAAAAGGTCCGGGAAAGGGCGGCTGCCCGCCTGCCGCCGCGTTTTGTTGGGGTAAAATCAGACGTAATAGAGCATCTTGCTGTAGCTGGGCAGAGGCCAGTAGTCCTCGCCGCAGACCATCTCGGCGTCGTCTGCCGCGGCGCGGAGGGCGCTCATGGCGGGCAGAACGGTGTCGTGGAAGGCGTTGGCCTTCTCGGTCATGTCGGTGATGGCCTGGGCGGTGCGCTCAGCGGCAGCCAGGCGGTCGATGGCCTCGCTCATGGTGTCGGCATCGCGGGACAGGTGCTCCAGCAGGGTGGTCTCTGCCCGGACGCTGATCTTGTCGCTGACGGCGCGCTTGGCGCCGGCGGTGCGGGCCACCTCGCCCATATAGGCATTGATGGCGGGCAGCAGCTGCTTGCGGGCCATCTCCAGCATGGTCAAAGCCTCGATGTTGATGATCTTGGCGTAATGCTCCATCTCCACCTCGTACCGGCTGAACATCTCGGTGCGGGTCATAACCCCGAACTCCTCCATCAGGTCGATGTTTTTGGGTGCGATCAGGGCCGGCAGGGCGGCGGGGGTATACTTCTTGTTGGGCAGGCCGCGGCGCTCGGCCTCGATCTCCCACTCGGCCGAGTAGCCGTCGCCGTTGAAGATGATGCGCCGGTGGTCGCGGATGGTCCGCTTGACCAGGGCGATCACCGAGTTGGGGAAGTCCTCGGAGGCTTCCAGCTCGTCGGCGTAGCCCTTCAGCTCCTTGGCCACGGCGGTGTTCAGGATGGTGT
>JAHLFH010000063.1 GCA_018883885.1 Candidatus Faecalibacterium intestinavium
GAGCGGCACGGCCTCCGACAGCGGCCTGAGCACCACCAGCTCCGGGTACGGCGGGGCCTCGCCTTCGGCCAGCAGCGTCAGCCAGGTCCGGGTGCCTTACAGTGCGCTGCGGATGCAGGCCCAGGGCAAGACCAGCCAGCAGATCATCAGCCAGCTCACCGCCGACGGTTACAGCGCCGCCGAGATCCGCACCATCATGCAGATGCTCAACCCGTAAATCGTCTGTTAGCCCTTCCGGGCCGGAGGAATCCGGCCCGGATTTTTTGCGTCCGCCGCGGTATACCGCCCCGCCCCGGGGGCCACACTCACTAAAAAACAGGAGGCGTCCACTATGGAATCCATCTGGTCGCAAAGCTGTACCCTCCGGCCCCGCCCGGCGCTGCCGGGAAATCTGGAAACCGAAATCGCCGTCATCGGGGCCGGAATGGCCGGAGTGCTCATCGCCTCGGCCCTGCAGGAGGCGGGACATAAGGTAGTGGTGCTGGAGGCGCGGCGGATTGGCAGCGGCCAAACCCGGAACACCACCGCCAAGATCACCTCCCAGCACGGGATGATTTATCACAAGCTCATCGGGACATTGGGGGCCGAACGGGCCGGGCTGTACGCTCAGGCCAACGAGGCCGCCATCCGGGCCTACGAGCGGATGATCCGGGAAAAGGAGATTTGCTGCGGCTTTGTCCCCTGCAATGCCTGCCTGTGCGGGATGGAGGAAGGCCCCCTCGAGGAAGAACTGGAAGCGTCCCGGCAGCTGGGCCTCCCGGCGGAGTTCACCCGGGACCTGCCCGATTTTATTCCGGGGGCGGGGGCGGTGAAGTTCTCCGGGCAGGGGCGGTTCCACCCCCTCAAATTCCTGCGGGCCGCGGCGGAAGATTTGACCATCTACGAGAACACCCCGGTCCGGCGGGCGGAGGACAACCTTCTGGACACCCCCGAAGGGACCGTGAAGGCGGAGCGGATCGTCTTTGCCTGCCACTATCCCTTTGTCAATTTCCCGGGGATGTACTTCGCCCGGATGCATCAGGAGCGCTCCTATGCGCTGGCCCTGGCGGACGCCCCCGCGCTGGAGGACATCTACTACGGCGTCGGGGAGGGGAGTTTCTCCCTCCGCAGCGCGGGAAACCGGCTGATTCTGGTGGGCGGCAGCCACCGCACCGGGGAAAATTCAGCGGGCGGGCGGTACGAAGCCCTCCGCCTGACCGCCGGCCGGTGGTTCCCGGGCAGCCGGGAGACGGCCCACTGGTCGGCGCAGGACTGCATGACCCCCGACGGCGCACCCTATATCGGGCCGTACGCCTCCGGAACGCCCGGCTGGTACGTCGCCACCGGCTTCCAGAAATGGGGGATGACCAGCTCGATGGCGGCGGCCCTGCTTCTGCGGGACTTGATCGAGGGCCGGGAAAACCCGTACGCCCCGGCGTTTGACCCCAGCCGTTTCGAGGCTGCCGAGCTGCCCGGCCTCGCCGCCGAGGGAGGACAGGCCGTGAAGGGGCTGGCCCGGCGGTTTTTCCAGCTGCCCGCCGAGGAGGCGGAAGAAATCCCCGCGGGGCAGGGGGGAATCGTCCTGCTGAACGGGGAAAAGGTGGGGGTGTTCAAGGATGAGGACCGGAAGCTTTACCCGGTGGACATCCGCTGCCCCCACCTGGGCTGCCAGCTGGAATGGAACCCCGACGAGAAAAGCTGGGACTGCCCCTGCCACGGCTCCCGGTTCGACCGGTTCGGCAACCTGATTTCCGGCCCGGCCCAGGAGGATATCTGCCATGAGGAAAAATGAGAGCTTCTGCGGCTGGTATTTCCGGTGCAGGGCGGGGGAAAAGACGCTGGCCCTGATTCCGGCGGCCCACACTGCGGAGGGCAGGACCACCGGCTCCCTTCAGATCATCACCCGGGACCGCTGCTGGAACGTCCCCTTTTCCGGGGAGGAGACCGCGGTGGCGGAAGCGGAGCCCCGGGCCGTGCTGGACCGGAACATCTTCTGCGGGCGGGGCCTCCGGCTGGAGCTGGAGCGGGTGGGGCTGAGCGCCCGGGGGGTTCTCCGGTTCGGGCCGCCCGCGCCGCCCCGGTACGACGTCATGGGCCCCTTCTGCGGGGTGCCGGGGATGGAGTGCCGCCACCGGGTGTTCAGCTTCCGCCATAGGGTGGACGGCCTTCTGACCCTCAACGGGGAGGAATACCGCTTTGAACAGGGCACAGGGTATATCGAGGGGGACCGGGGCCGCTCCTTCCCCCGGCAGTATCTCTGGACCCAGGCGGATTTCCCCGGCGGGGCGCTGATGCTTTCGGCGGCGGAGATTCCGCTGGGGCCGGTGCGGTTCACCGGCGTCATCGGGGCGGTGCTGCTGGGCGGGCGGGAGCTGCGGCTGGCCAGCTATCTGGGAGGAAGGGCGGCCCGGATTGGCGGCGGGAGAATCCTCGTCCGTCAGGGGCCGCTGACCCTCGAAGCGGCCTGTCTGGAACCGCCCCGGAACACCCTCTGCGCCCCGGCGGCGGGGGCGATGCGCCGCGCCATCCGGGAAAACGTCTCCTGCCGGGCCCGGTACCGGCTGGCCCGCAGCGGGAAAACCCTGCTGGGCTTTGAGACGGACGGCGCGGCCTTTGAATACGAATACCCCTGGTAACGAATGCGAAAAAACGCCCCCGGCGCGGCAAGGTCTGCTGCGCCGGGGGCTGTTTTGCCGGTGGGATTTCAGAGGGGAATCTGGAAGGCGGCGGGGCCGGGGTAGACGGCGGCGTCCCCCAGAGCGTCCTCAATCCGGAGAAGCTGGTTGTACTTTGCCGTCCGCTCGGTCCGGCAGGGAGCGCCGGTCTTGATCTGCCCCGCGCCCAGAGCCACGGCCAGGTCGGCGATGGTGGTGTCCTCGGTCTCCCCCGAGCGATGGGAGACGACGGCGGCATAGCCCGACCGCTGGGCCAGCTGGATGGCGTCGATGGTCTCGGAGACGGTGCCGATCTGGTTGAGCTTGATGAGGATGGCGTTTCCGGCCCCCGCGTCGATGCCCCGGGCCAGCCGGTCGGGGTTGGTGACAAAGAGGTCGTCCCCCACCAGCTGGACCCGCCCGCCCAGACGCCGGGTCATCTCCTTCCAGCCGGACCAGTCCTCCTCGTCCAGGCCGTCCTCGAGGGAGAGGATGGGGTACTGGGCCACCAGAGCCTCCCAGTGGTCGATGAGCTGGGCGGCGGTGTATTCGGCGCCCGCCTTGGGCAGCTTGTAGCGGCCGGGGCACTGGCGGGGGTCCTTCCACTCGGAGGCCGCCGCGTCCAGAGCCAGAACGAAGTCCCGCCCCGGCGCAAAGCCCGCCCGCCCGATGGCGGCAAGGATGGTTTCGATGGCCTCCTCATCCCCGGAGAGATCGGGGGCAAAGCCCCCCTCGTCCCCCACGGCGGTGGAAAGCCCTTTGCTCCGGAGCAGGGAGGCCAGGGCGTGGTACACCTCGGCGCACATCCGCAGCCCCTCCCGGAAGGAGGACGCCCCCACCGGCATAATCATAAATTCCTGGGTGTCCACCGTGTTGGCCGCGTGGGCCCCGCCGTTGAGAATGTTCATCATGGGGACGGGCAGCCGCCGGGCCGCGGCCCCGCCCAGAAACCGGTAGAGGGGCAGCCCCTGGGCTTTGGCC
>JAHLFH010000064.1 GCA_018883885.1 Candidatus Faecalibacterium intestinavium
GCCCAGGAGGCGGCGCTGGCGTCGGGGCGGAGGGCCCGCAGGGGGGCGGCGGCGTCTTCCGGGAGATTGGCCAGAGTGCCGCCCTTGATGGGCTCCATCACGATGACCGGGATCCCTTTTTCTTCGGTCAGGGCGTAGCCCTTGTCCCCGGCCTGTTCCTCGGCTTTTTCGTCGGTGTCCAGATAGTTGTATTGCAGCTGGCAGAAGTCCCAGGGCTGGTCGCTGAGGATATGCTCCAGAGCGGGGTAGTTGTCGTGGAAGGAAAAGCCCAGGTTCCGGATTTTTCCGGCGGCCTTCTGCTCCCACAGCCAGTCCACGATGCCGAGGGCTTTGGCCTTGTCATACCGGGGCTTATGGAGGGAGTGGAGCAGATAGAAGTCGATGTACTCCACCCCCAGCCGCTGGAACTGCTCGGCAAAAATCTGTTTGGCGTCTTCCAGACTTTCGCACTTCCAGACCGGCAGCTTGGTGGCCAGATAAAAACTCTCCCGGGGCCACTGGGCGATCACCCTGCCGACAAAGGGCTCGCTGGCTCCGCCGTGATAGTTATAGGCGGTGTCGAAGTAGTTGACCCCGGCGTCCCGGGCCGCGTTGAGGAGGGCGGAGGCCCGCTCCTCGTCGATGGTCCCGTCGGCCCGGGTGGGCAGACGCATACAGCCGTACCCCAGCAGAGAGGTCCGGGCCCCGCCGGACTTCCAGGTGCGATATTCCATAAATAACCTCCCCCGAACGGGCGGACCGCGCCCGTTCGTCTCTCATTTTTCCTGAAGTTCAGTATATCATAAAAGCAAACCGCAGAACAGGAGAAACCCATGGAATCCTTGAAGATTGGACAAGTCACCCTGCCCCACCGGGCGGTCTTTGGACCGATGGCGGGCTTTACCGACGCGCCCTGCCGCCGCCTGATGGCCCAGCACGGGGCGGGATACACGGTCAGCGAGATGGTCTCGAGCCGGGCGCTGACCTACCGCGACCACAAAACCGTCAGCCTGCTGAAAGCCGACCCCAACGGCGCCCCCTATGGGGTGCAGATCTTCGGCGAGGTGCCTGAGATCATGGGGGAGGCCGCAGCCCGGATTGAGGAATACCCCTTTGATTTTCTGGACATCAATATGGGCTGCCCCGCGCCCAAGATCGTCTCGGGCGGGGCGGGCAGCAAGCTGATGCTGGACCCCGACCTCTGCGGCCGGATCGTCGAGCAGGTGAAGAAGAACACCTCCCGCCCGGTGACGGTCAAGATCCGCAAGGGCTGGGACGCGGAGCACGTCACCGCCGTCGAATGCGCCAGAGCCTGTGAGGAAGCGGGGGCGGCGGCCATCGCGGTCCACGCCCGGACCCGGGAGCAGATGTATACCCCCGGCATCGACCTTGAAATCATCGCCCGGGTGAAGGAGGCGGTGCGGGTGCCGGTGTTCGGCAACGGGGACGTCCGCTCGGCGGAGGACGCGGTGGAGATGGTCCGCCAGACCGGCTGCGACGGGGTGATGATCGCCCGGGCGGCCCTGGGAGACCCCTGGCTCTTTGAGCGGGTGAACGCCGCCCTCGAGGGCAGGCCCGCCCCGGCCGGGCCGAACCTCCAGGCCCGGATGAACGCCCTCCGCCGTCAGGTGGAGGAGATGGTAGAGCTGAAGGGCGAATATGTCGCCATGCCCCAGGCCCGGGCCCAGGCCATCCACTATATGAAGGGGCTGCGGGGGGCGGCCAACCTCCGGCGGGTCTGCTGCGAGCTGCAATATCTCACCGACATCGACCGCCTCATCGAGGCCGTCTTTGAGGAACAGCGCCGGGCCGGGGAGGCCGGCGACGCAGGGGAAGTGCCCTTCCCCTGAAGCATCAGTTTTGCCCGGTCAGCTCGTCCAGATTCTGGGTGTAGCAGGGCAGACAGTGGGCCATGAACCACTCCGCCTCGGGGCAGGCCATGGCCTTGAGGGCGGCTTTCTGCTGGCGGAGGGCGGAATCAAATTCGTGGTTGCCGCTGCGGGCTTCCTCGAGGCATTTCACGATGGCCGAGAGCCGGTCCGCCGCCTTGAGCAGCTTTTTCTCCCCGGCGGTCAGAAGGTCCCCCGTGAGATAGGGCAGCACTTCTTCTTCCAGCTCGGGGGGAAGCAGGGCAGCCATTTCGGAGCTGCTCTCAGCCTCGATGGCCTTGTAGGCGTCCCGGAGGGCGGTGTTCCGGTATTTGACCGGGGTGGGCAGGTCTCCGGTGATGATCTCGTGGGCGTCGTGGTAGAGCGCCGCCACCGCCACCGTCTTGGGGCGGCAGGGGGTGCCGGTGTACCGCCGGGCGATCAGGCAGAGCATATGGGCGATGAGGGCCGTGTCGCAGGTGTGTTCGCTGAGGGATTCGGGCCGGGTGGAGTGCATCAGGCTCCAGCGGGTGATATATTTCATCCGGGCCAGAAGGGCGCTGAACGGAAACAGCATCGTTGAAAAAACCTCCCTGCCGCCGGGCTGTTCCGGCGGCGTTTTTTATCAAGATAGCCTCCCCGCGCCCCCTTGTCAAGCGGGGCGCAGCCGCCTCCGGAACGGAAAACCGCTTTTTTTGCGGGGAAGAACATGCTATACTATCCCTGATGTCTCTCTGTTCTGCCTTGCGCAGACGGGCAGACGGAACGAAAGACCCGCCCCTTGCCGGGCGGAGAAAAGAGGCGCCGATGAAATCCTCCCCTCTGGCTTTGGGACGCGCTGCGGGCAGGGCGCGGCAGAATCAATTCCTGCTGACCGTTGCCCTGTGCGCCCTCTGCGCGGCCCTGATCTTCCTGCCGTTCCAGCTGGTGGACGGCGGTTTCTTCCATTACGCAGGCGATTTCAACAGCCAGCAGATCTCCTTCTACCGGTATCTGAACGGCTTTTTGAAGGGCAGCGGCTACCCCGACGGGCTGGTCTATGCAGGAGGGCAGAGCCTGCCCTCCAACACCTTCTCCTGGGCCACCGACCTTGGCAGCGGGGCGATGAACGCCTATTCCTTTTACCTGTACGGCTCGCCCTTTTTCTGGCTGTCCCTGCTGTTCCCCCAGGACTGGCTGCCCTATCTGATGTGCCCGCTGCTGGTGCTGAAATTTGCCGCGGCGGGCGGCGGGGCGTATCTCTGGCTGCGGCGGTACCTGAAGGACGGAAACTACGCCGTCCTGGGGGCCTGCCTTTACGCCTTCTCGGGCTTTTCGGTCTACAACGTCTTTTTCAATCATTTTGTGGATGTCGTGGCCCTCTTTCCCTGGATGCTCTGGGCGCTGGACGAGTGCATCCACGAGGGCCGTCGGGGGCTGTTCGCCTTCCTTGTGGCCCTGAACCTGCTGAACAACTACTTTTTCTTTGTGGGGCAGGTGCTCTTTCTGATCATCTACTTTGTCTGCAAACTGTCCGCCGGGGAGATCCGCCTGACCCCCCGGCTGTTCGGGGTGCTGGCGTTTGAGAGCCTTTTGGGGGTGGCGCTGGGCTGTCTGATGCTCTGGCCGGCGTTCCTCTCCCTTCTGCAAAATCCCCGCACTGTGGATCTCTCCTCGGGCTGGGGCTTTCTGACCTATTCCAGCGTCCAGCAGTATCTGGCCATCCTGCTGAGCTGGATTCTTCCGCCGGATTCTCCCTATCTGCCCTCCATCTGGTCGGAGGGAATCATCAAATGGACCAGCATGACGGCCTATCTGCCCCTGTGCAGCCTGGCCGGGGCGGCGGCCTACTGGCGCACCCGCCGCAAAGACGGCAGCAAGCGGATCATCGCGGTCTGCATGGCCTTCGCGCTGGTGCCGATTCTGAACAGCGCCTTCTACGCCCTCAATTCCAGCTATTATGCCAGATGGTATTATATGCCGGTGCTGATCCTCTGCGGAATGACCGTCCGGGCCTGGGAAGACGCCTCGGCGGACTTCGACGCCCCGGCCCGGGCGCTGAGCTGGATCATGTTTGCCACGGTGGCCTTCGCGGTGGTGCCGGTCCGGGACAATGGGGCGGGAAGCTGGTCCCTCGGCGTTCTGGAAAACCCGGGGGAGTATATCGCGGTGCTGGCCTTCGGGCTGATCGGCCTGTGGGTCTACCGCCGCATCTGCCGCCGCTGGGCCGGGCAGAAGGAGTTCCCCCGGCGGATGCTGGGGGCGGTGCTGGCCTTTGCCTGCCTGTTCAGCATCGTCCACATCGGGATCGGCAAGTTCGGCCAGTGGTACACCGACAGCGACCTCGTGGAGGAATACACGGCGGCCCTCCAGCTGAAAGAACAGCTGCCCGGCGGGGACTGGCGGGTGGACACCTACGAGACCCACGACAACCTGGGCCTCTGGCTGGACAAGAGCTGCCTGCAATACTTCGGCAGCACCGCGGCCCCCAGCATCCTGAGCTTTTATCCCTCGGTGGGGGTCAAGCGGGATGTGCGCAGCGCCCCCGAGCTGGAAAACTACGCCCTGCGGGGGCTGCTGAGCGTCAAGTATATGATCCTGAAGGAGGCTGACCGGGCCGCCTTTGAGGACGAGGCCGACGCGGGCTGGGTTTATTACGACACCCGGGCAGGCTTTGCCCTCTATGAAAACACCAATTACGTCCCCATGGGCTTCACCTACGACTATTATATTACCGAGGACGTCTATGAGGATGTCCCCGCGGCCAGCCGCGCGAACCTTCTGATGCGGGTTCTGGTGCTGTCGGAGGAGGACGCCGCGGAATACGGGGATTATCTGTCCCCGGCCCCCGACGAGCTGCGCAGCGGGCTGTACTACGAGACCTATGTGGAGGACTGCGCGGATCGGCGTGCGGCGGCGTGCAGCAGCTTTTTGATGACGAATTCCGGCTTTTCCGCCGAGATCCTGCTGGACGCGCCCGAGCTTGTCTTTTTCTCGGTGCCCTACGACGACGGCTTCACGGCCTACGTCAACGGGCAGGAGACGGAGATTCTGCGGGTGGACGAGGGGCTGATGGCCGTTCCCTGCCCTGCGGGGTGGAACGCCATCGACTTTGTCTATGAGACCGACGGCCTCGCCCTGAGCCGGGGGGTGACCCTTGCGGCCCTGGCGGTCTTCTGCCTGTATCTGGGCTGGAACTGGCTCCGGAGAAAGCGGGGGTGAACCGTCCCGGCGGAGTGGAACCCTGAAGAAAATGAGATTCTCTCCGGTGTGAGATGAAAATTTCCCGCTTGACTTTATGGACGTAAAGTGTATAATGCAGCTAAACCGATGAGGCGGAAGAGAGCCTGCACAGCGCATCCAAAGAGAGCCCGGTACGATGGGAACGGGCGAAAGCGGGGCAGAGCGTATGGGCCGCCGAGGTCCGGGCGAACCGGGGAAGCTTTCTCCGCAGTAGCCTTGGACGGAAGCCTCCGTTACAGGGCAGGGGAGTGTTGGCTCTCCGTGAGGGGCTCTGCCGCAGGCAGGGCAAACAAGGTGGCACCGCAGAATCGTATCTTTCGATCCTGTCCTTGTGGAACACACAGGGACGGGTCGTTTTTTTATCAAAAAGGCCCGTTCCGCAAGCAGTCGGAGCGGGCCTTTGGTTTGGAACGTCCGGAACAGGCCCCCGCTCCCACAGGAAAGGAGCTATCTCGTATGAAAAAAGGAATGAACATCTCCCGCCGCAGCTTTCTGAAGGCCGCCGCGTTCTCGGCCGCCGCCCTTTCGTCCCTGGCCCTGACCGGCTGCGGCAGCGAGACCGCCGGGTCTGCCGCCGGAACCTCGGCGGAGGGGTTCAAGGTGGGCATCGTCAACTATGTGGACGACGCCTCCCTCAACCAGATCGTGTCCTCTCTCCAGGCGCGTCTGGATGAGATCGGAGCCGAAAAAGGGGTCAATTTCCTCTATGACGATTACTATTCCAACGCCCAGGCCGATCAGTCCAACCTCAACCAGATCGGCGCGGACCTGGTGGCCGACGGGGTGGACGTCATCGTGGCGGTGGCAACCCCGACGGCGGTTACCATGCTCAACGCGGTGGAGGACACCGACATCCCGGTGATCTTCTCCGCCGTCACCGACCCGGCGGGCGCGGGCTTCGAGGGGTTGGACAACATCACCGGCACCTCCGACGCGCTGGACACCCAGGCCATCATGAACCTGATCCTGGCGGCCAACCCCGGCCTCGACAAGATGGGCCTTTTGTACGATCTGGGGCAGGATTCCTCCACCCGGGCCATCGCGGACGCCAAGGCCTTCTGCGAGGCCAACGGCATCGAATACATTGAAAAGAACGGCACCACCACCGCCGAGGTCCAGATGGCCGTCGAGGCTCTGGCCGCTGCGGGGGTGAAAGTGGTCTTTACCCCCACCGACAACACCATCATGACCGCCGAGCTTGCCATTTACGAGACCCTCATCGAGGCGGGCATCCAGCACTACACCGGCGCGGACAGCTTCGCGCTGAACGGCGCTCTGCTGGGCTATGGCGTGGACTATATCCAGCTGGGCCGGGCCACCGCCGACATGGTGGCCGAGCTGCTCTGCGACGGCAAGACCCCCGCCGAGATGCCGTATCAGACCTTCGACAACGGCATCGCCACCATCAACACCGAGACCTGCGCGGCGCTGGGGCTGGACCTCGACGCTCTCAAGGCGGCGTTTGAACCCTATTGCACCGAGGTACAGAAGATCACCACGGCGGAGTCTTTTGAATAACCAGAGCCGGACGCCCGGCGTGCCCTGCCCGGGGCGGAGTTTGAATGCCGCCCCGGGCGGGCGTTTGATTTGAGACAAGGGAGCGTTGAGAGTTCATGCTGGCAAGTATTTTTTCCCTGAATGTATTGCAGACGGCGCTGGAGCTGGGCTGCATCTACGGGCTGGTGGCGCTGGCCCTCTTTCTGAGCTATTCCATCCTGAATATCGCCGACCTTTCCACCGACGGGTGTTTCACCCTCGGCTGCGCGGTCTGCTGTCAGGTGGCGCTGCTGGGCCACCCGGTGCTGGCGCTTCTGGCCGCCATGGCCGCGGGAGTCTGCTCCGGCTTCGTCACCTCCTTTTTGCAGACCCGCCTCGGGGTGGAGAGCATCATGGCGGGCATCATCGTCAACACCGGGCTGTATACCATCAATCTGGCGGTGATGGGCTTTTCCTCCAACCTCAGCCTGGTCAAGACCGACACCGTTTTTTCCCTGGCGAAAGGGGCTTTGAGCTTTGCGGGCGGCTGGCACGCGCTGATTCTGGCGGCGCTGGTCATCCTTGCGGCGGGGGCGGCCATGCTCTGGTTCCTGGGCACCCGGCTGGGCCTGTCCATCCGGGCCACCGGCGACAACGCCGCCATGGTCCGGGCTTCCAGCATCGACCCGGCCTACACCATTACGGTGGGGCTGTGCATCTCGGGCAGCCTGACGGCCCTCTCGGGCGGGCTGCTGGCCCAGTATCAGAAGAGCTGCGACATCAACGTGGGCACCGGCATGGTGACCATCGCCCTGGCCTCCCTCATCATCGGCGAGACCCTGCTGGGCAAGCGGACCATGGTGCGGCGGGTGATCGGGGTGGTGTTCGGCAGCTGCCTGTACCGGTTCATTGTGGCGGTGGCCCTGCGGTTCAACGTGCCCGCCGCAGCGATGAAGCTGGTGTCGGCCCTGATCGTGGCGGCGGCGATCTCGATGCCCGCCATCCGCAGCCGCGCCGCCTTTGAAAAACGGAAGCAGGAAGCCCGCCTCCGCCACGCCAAAACCTACGGTTCTTCAGAAAAGGAGGGCGTCTGATGCTTACCCTGCACAACATCCGAAAAGTGTTCAACCCCGGCACCGTCAACGAGAAGATCGCCCTGGACGGGGTGTCCCTCGAGCTGAAAGCGGGGGATTTCGCCACCATCGTGGGGTCCAACGGCGCGGGCAAATCGACCCTGTTTAACGCCATCACCGGCGGCTTCATCGCCGACGAGGGCAGCATCGTGCTGGGGGGCGAGGATATCACCTTCAAGCCGGAGTTCCAGCGCAGCCGGGTGATCGGCCATCTGTTTCAGGACCCCCTCAAGGGCACGGCCCCCAACATGACCATCGAGGAAAACCTGGCCCTGGCCTACCTGCGGGCCGGGCGGGCCCGGCGGGCGACCTTCTCCCGCATTTCCCGCAAGGACAAAGAACTGTTCCGGGAGCGGCTGGCTCTGCTGGACATGGGCCTCGAGGACCGGATGAAGCAGCCGGTGGGGCTGCTCTCGGGCGGGCAGCGCCAGGCCCTGACCCTTCTGATGGCCACCCTCGTGACCCCGAAGCTGCTGCTGCTGGACGAGCACACCGCCGCGCTGGACCCCGCCACCGCCGGGAAGGTCCTTGCCCTGACAAAACAGATCGTGGCCGACCAGAAGATCACCTGCCTGATGGTTACCCACAATATGCATCAGGCGCTGGAGCTGGGAAACCGGACCCTCATGATGGACGCCGGGCGGATCGTCTTTGACGCGGCGGGGGAGGAACGGAGCCGGATGACGGTGGAGGATCTGCTGGAAAAGTTCCGCCAGAATGCGGGCCAGCAGCTGGACAACGACCGCATCCTCCTCAGCCGCCCGGGAAAGAATTGAAACGAACTGCACAGGAAACTGATTGTAAAGTGCATAACTTTTGTACATTTTTCTTGTACAGTCTGCGAATAGACAAAGGGCCGCGGCTCAGGTATAATAAAGCCACAGACAAGGAAGTACAGCAGAGGATCAAAAGAGATCCAACCCCGCTGACTTGAAAAAGAAAGGAGCGAAGACCGATGGTTGAAATGGAACCCGCACAGTTCGGACAGACTGTCGGGAGTCGCTGATAAAACAGAAACAGCCGCTTTACAGTACGGGATGTTTCCCCCGGAAAATAAAAAAGCCAAAGGCTAAAGCAAGGACTTGATGATTTAACAGCGACCAGGATGGTCTGTCAAATAAAACCCCGGCGATTCAAATAGATCCGCGGAAGGTGATCCCAATGAAAGCTTTTACACGGATTCGGATATTTGAATAACAGCAAAGGAGTAACTCCAATGATCTAGTTAGGCAGCGTCCCCTGAAGAATCCCAAATCGAAAGAACGTGAAGGAATGAAGATTCTCGCAAGTCTGATCCGTCCGAAGTTCAACGATGTAAGATGAGGCATGAGACCAATGTACTAGTTAGAACGGCGTCCCTTACCCCAGCGCTCAAGAAAAGGAGTAACCAGACTATGAAAGTAGAGGTACCCTCCGAAAAATGAGAAATGCGAGGATATGAGGCTTATGACTCCGAAGAAGTAAACCGCCTGGCGGATGAGAGCTTGCAACCGCTCCCATCCGCCAGGATTTTTTTGTGCGCTGTTGTTTCGCCCCGGGAAAAACTTTTGGCTTTCTGTTGACAAAACCGCCCCCTTCGCATACAATAGACGCGATATCATCAAATTGGCTGTGAAGAGAAGAGTACGCTTTTGAGCCGTCCCTTCCAGAGAGCCCGGGCGGTGGAAACGGGCAGGGAACAGAGAGCGGAAGATGGTCTCGGAGCCGCAGGGGTGAAGCCGGTTTTTCTCAGGACCGCCCAGCCCCTGACGGGAGGCGCCCGTTACAGTGCCTGGCTGTATGCGCGGCCCAGCACGCGCCGCAGCCCCGAGGCTGCCCTCCGCAAGGGGGGCCGCGAACCAAGGTGGTACCACGGAAGCAGTTCTGCTCCCGTCCTTGCAGGGTGTCGGCCCGGCGAGGGCGGGAGCTTTTGTATTCAGGGGTTCCGTCCGGCGCGGCCCCTCCTTTCAATTGCGTCCAATTGCGTCAAAATTTCAGGAAAGGCAGAGAAACCATGAGCGAGCACAATACCTTCTATATCACCACCCCCATTTACTACCCCAGCGACAAGCTGCACATCGGCCACAGCTACACCACCGTGGCCTGCGACGCCCTGGCCCGCTTCAAGCGGATGCAGGGGAAGGAAGTCATGTTCCTGACCGGCACCGATGAGCACGGCCAGAAGATTCAGGACAAGGCCGCCGAGCACGGCGTCCAGCCCAAGGAATATGTGGACAAAATCGTGGCCACCGTCAAGGAGCTGTGGAAGCTGCTGGACGTCAGCTACGACCGGTTCATCCGCACCACCGATGACTATCATATCCAGTCCTGCCAGAAGATTTTCACCAAGCTCTATGAGCAGGGGGATATTTACAAGGGCGAGTATGTGGGCCACTACTGCAAGCCCTGCGAGAGCTTCTGGACCGACAGCCAGCTGGTGGACGGCAAGTGCCCCGACTGCGGCCGCGAGGTCTACGACGCCCACGAGGAAGCCTACTTCTTCAAAACCGGCAAGTACGCCGACCGCCTGCTCAAGCTCTATGAGGAGAACCCCCAGTTCATCCAGCCCGAGAGCCGGAAGAACGAGATGATCGCCTTCATCAAGCAGGGCCTTCAGGACACCTGCGTCTCCCGCACCTCGGTCAAGTGGGGCATTCCCGTTCCTTTTGACCCCAAGCACACCATGTATGTCTGGGTGGACGCGCTGAGCAACTATATCTCCGCTCTGGGCTACGGCAACGATACCTACAACGATTACGACAAGTTCTGGCCTGCGGACCTGCACATGGTGGGCAAGGAAATCCTTCGCTTCCACACCATCCTCTGGCCCGCCATGCTGATGGCTCTCGATCTGCCCCTGCCCAAGCGGGTGTTCGGCCACGGCTGGCTGCTGATGAACGGCGGCAAGATGTCCAAATCGGTGGGCAATGTGGTAGACCCCGTCATCCTCTGCGAGCGGTACGGCGTGGACGCCATCCGCTACTTCCTGCTGCGGGAGATTCCCTTCGGCAACGACGGTATGTTCACCAACGAGGCCCTCATCAACCGGATCAACAGCGATCTTGCCAACGACCTGGGCAACCTGCTGAGCCGCACCGTCGCCATGTGTGAGAAGTACTTCGGCGGCAGCGTCTCGGCCCGCCCCGGCGCCGAGGCCATCGACGCCGAGCTGGAGGAGATGATCAGCGCCCTGCCCGGCAAGGTGGCCGAGGATATGGACAACCTGACCATTCCCCAGGCGCTGATGGAAATTTTCGCAGTGATCCAGCGGGCCAACAAGTATATCGACGAGACCGCCCCCTGGGCGCTGGCCAAGGACGAGGCCAACCGGGACCGGCTGGAGTGCGTGCTCTATCATCTGTGCGAGGCCCTGCGGGTCTGCGCGGTGCTGCTGAACGCCTACCTGCCCACCACTGCCCCCAAGATGATGGAGCAGCTGGGCCTGGGCGCCGACGCCCTGTCTCTGGCCGAGGCTGTCTATGGCAAACAGGCGGGCTACACCGTCCACAAGGGCGAGCCCCTGTTCCCCCGGATCGACGTAGCCAAGGAGATCGCCCACCTGAAGGCGGAGGACGAGAAGCGCCACGCCGAGGCCGAGGCTGCCCGGAAGGCAAAGGAGGCCGCCGAGGCTCCCGCCGCCCCCGCTGCGGAGGCCGGGCCGATGGAGCACGAGCCCGAAATCACCTATGACGACTTCGCCAAAGTGGAACTGCGGGTGGCCGAGGTCCGGGCCTGCGAAACCCTCAAGGAGAGCAAAAAGCTGCTCCACCTGACCGTCTTTGACGGCGAGCGGGAGCGGTGCATCCTTTCCGGCATCGCCAAGTGGTTCAAGCCTGAGGACCTGATCGGCAAGAAGGTCGGCATCGTGGCGAACCTCGCCCCCCGCCCCATGATGAAGGGCAAGTACGTCAGCGAGGGGATGATCGTCGCGGCCGATACCCCGGACGGCGGCTGCGCCATCGGCTTCTACCCCGACAGCGTTCCCGCCGGCGCACGCATCCACTGAGATGAAGCGCGTCCCGGCATCCTCCGAGGCCTCAGCCGCCCCGGTTTCCCGGCTGGACCGGCTTTTCGGAACTCCGGCCATGGCAGTGGGCTTTGCAATCCTCTGCAACACTCTGTGGGGGTCGGCCTTCCCCTTCATCAAGCTGGGCTACCGGCTCTTTGCAATCGACGCCGCCGACACCGCCTCCATCCTCTGCTTTGCGGGGGCGCGGTTTGCCATCGCCAGCGTCTGGGTCTTTCTGGGCAGCTGCCTGCTCCAGAAGCGGCCCCCGGCCTTTCCCCGGGGAAGGGTTCTGGCTGAGTGCTGCGCCCTGGGCCTCTGGCAGACCACCTTCCACTACGGCATCTATTATTTCGCGGTGGCCCTGCTGACCGGGGCCTTCGGCGGGATTCTGAACTGCACCCAGAGCTTTCTGGGGGTGATTCTGGCCCACTTCCTCTATGGGAAAGCTGACCGGCTGACCCCGGCCAAGGCGCTGGGCTGCGCCCTCGGCTTCGGCGGGGTACTTGTGGCGACCCTGGGCAACCACGGCGGCGGAAGCGCTCTGGGCGTCGCCTGCATGATGACGGCCACCGTCATGTTTGCCGTCTCGGGCCCCTGGAACAAGGCCGTCACCCAAAAGGCGGACAGCTTCGCGGCCTGCTGCGTCAATCTGGGCCTGGGCGGGGCCGTCCTGTTTCTGGCGGGGCTGGCCCTGGGCGGGCGGCTTTCCCCCGAGGGGCCGCTGGCCTTTGGGGTGCTGCTCTATCTGTCCTGCGTGTCGGGGGCGGCCTACCTGCTCTGGGCGCTGCTGATGAAGAACAACCCGGTCAGCCGGATCAGCGTCTTTGCGCTGGTCAACCCGGTGGTCAATGTGCTGCTGTCGGCGGTGCTGAACGGCGAACCCCTCTTTGACTGGCGGTATCTCGCGGCGCTGGCGCTGGTCTGCGCCGGGATCTGGATGGTCAACCGGCCTGCAAAGGAGGCAGCTGGATGAGTGAACGTTTTGCCGGCCCCATTTTCGACACCCACGCCCACTATTCTTCCCGGGCCTTTGACGCCGACCGGGACGCCCTTCTGGCAAGATTGCCGGAACAGGGGGTGGTGGGGATCTGCGAGCAGGCCACCCATTCGGGGGATGCCCCCCGCTGTCTGGAGCTTGCCCACCGGTACCCCTGGGTCTGGGCGGCGGTGGGCATCCACCCCGAGAGCCTGCTGCCTGCGGTCGACTGCGGCCCCGACGGCCCCGCCCCCACAATCTCGGTCTACGGCGGGGACTGGGCGGCGGAGATGAAGGCTCTGGAGCCATATTACGACGACCCCAGAGTTGTGGCGGTGGGGGAGTGCGGGCTGGACTACCACTGGCCGGTGCCGAAGGACGCCCAGCTGGCCCTCTTTGAGGCCGAGATCCGTCTGGCCCTCGAGCTGGATAAGCCCATCATCGTTCATGACCGTCAGGCCCACGCCGACGTCTACGCCCTGCTGAAACAATACCGCCCCAAAGGGATTGTCCACTGCTATTCGGGCAGCGCCGAGGACGCAGTCCTTCTGGCGAAACAGGGGCTTTTCATCGGCTTCGGCGGCGCGTCCACCTTCCGCGGGGCCAAGCGGGCGGCAAAGGCCATCGAGGCCCTGCCGCTGGAGGCCATCCTGCTGGAAACCGACTGCCCCTATATGGCCCCCGAACCGCTGCGGGGCCGCCGCTGCGACAGCAGCATGATCCGGTATGTGGGCGAATTTATCGCCGCCCGAAAGGGTCTGGAGCCGAAAGACGTCTTTGAGCAGACGGCGGAAAACGCCCGCCGGGCCTTCGGGCTGGAGTGACCGGGTCAAAAAATATTTCGCTGCCCCTCCCGGAGCCAGGCGCCCCGGCGGGTAAAGATACAGCATCTGTTGAGTTTTTTCATTCAAAAGGAGAACCTATTATGAAAGCACGGATTCCCAAACACCGCGAGTTCCTGATCAACTTCCCCGACAGCGTCGACAAGGACAAGGCCAACGAGGGCTGGGAGAAGCTGATGCAGATCGTCGAGGACTACAAGAAAGCCCACAACGGCGCGTCTGTCTATGAGCCCACCTTCATCGAGGACTGCGAGCCTGCCGTCAAGAAGCTGCAGGAAGAGTACGGCTTCGAGTATACCGTGGACTACGTCAAGTAAAACCTGAAACGCAAAAAAGCCCCCTGTTCCGGCGATTGCCGGGCAGGGGGCTTTGTTTGTTGGGATCTTACATCTTCTCGGGGACGGTGATCTTGAACATGGTCAGCACGTTGAAGATGACGTTTTTGACGCCGGTGCAGAGGGCCAGCCGGGCCTGCTGGAGGGCAGGGTCGGCGCCCTGGATGCGGCAGCTGCCGTAGAACCGGTGGAAGGCGCTGGCCAGATCGATGACAAAGCGGTTGATCCGGCTGGGGTCATACTTCTCGGCGGCCATGACAATCTCCTGGGGGAAGGCGGCCAGCATCCGGACCAGGTCGGTCTCGGCGGGCTCGGTCAGCAGGGTGGGGTTCACCTGATCGGCCCCGGCAAAGACGACCCCCTCGCTCTCCAGCTTTTTCAGGATGGAGCAGATCCGGGCGTGGGCGTACTGGACGTAATAGACCGGGTTTTCGTTGTCGGTCCGGACGGCCTGCCCCAGATCGAAGTCGATGCCGCTGCCCGCGTCGTGCATATTGAACAGGAACCGGGCGCTGTCGATGGGCACTTCTTCCAGAAGGTCGGTCAGGGTGATGGCGTTGCCGGTCCGCTTGGACATCCGGACGGGCTGGCCGTCCTGCATCAGGTTGACCATCTGCATCAGCACCACATCCAGCTGGCTGCCGTCCAGCCCGATGGCGTCCATCGCGCCCTTCATCCGGGCCACATGGCCGTGGTGGTCTGCGCCCCAGACGTCGATGGCCTTGTCAAAGCCGCGGGTGGCCAGCTTGTTGTAATGGTAGGCAATGTCGGCGGCAAAGTAAGTGGGGATGCCGTTGGCCCGGACCAGAACCTCGTCCTTGGCGACTTCCTCTGCGCCGTCCTCGGTCTTTTTCTTATTGGCGGTGCCGTACTTTTCCGCGTACTGGGCGCTGCGGTACATGACAGCGCCGTCCTCGGCCTTGTAGCAGGCGCCCTTGTCCAGCAGCTGCTGGACTACGTCGTGAACTGCGCCCGACTCGTGGAGGGTGCTCTCGTGGAACCAGACGTCGTACTCGATCCGGTACTTGCCCAGATCCCGCTTGAGGGCGGCGATGTTCTTGGGCAGTGCGTAGCCCACCAGCGCGTCCTTCAGGGCCGTGAAGCCCTCGCTCTCATAGAGGGCTTCGTCCGAGAGCCCGCGGCAGGGAGCCGCAAAGCGGTCGCCTTCTTTGTCGGCGAACTCCCCGGCCAGAACCTTGATGTCCGCGCCCTGATAGCACTCTTTGGGCAGGGGGTACGCTTCCTCGCCGCAGAACTTCTGCAAATACCGGATGGCAAGGCTCTTGCCGAACTTCTGAATCTGGTTGCCCGCGTCGTTGATATAGAACTCCCGGGTCACGTCGTAGCCTGCCCAGTCCAGCACGGCGGCCAGACAGTCGCCCAGCGCGCCGCCCCGGGCGTTGCCCATGTGCATGGGGCCGGTGGGGTTGGCCGAGACGAATTCCACGTTGTATTTTTTGCCCTGGCCGTGGTCGGTCCGGCCATACTGGGGGTTGGAGCAGGCTGCCAGCACCACCCCGCCCCAGAAAGCAGGGGAGAGGAACAGGTTGAGGAAGCCGGGGCCTGCAACCTCTGCCTTTTCAAAGCAGCTGCCGGTCAGGTCCAGATGGGCCAGGATGGCCTCGGCAATCATTTTGGGGGCCTTGCGCCAGCTGCGGGCGCCCGCCATGGCGAGGTTGGAGGCGATGTCGCCGTTTTTGGTGTCGGCGGGAATCTCCACAATAAAGGCGGGCAGCTCGGCCTCGGGCAGCTCGCCCGCCGCCATGGCGGCCTGAGCGGCCCGGGTCAGGAAAGCCCGCGCCTCGCTAAGAGCGGCCTGCCGGGGGTTATAGTTTTGATACACTTCGTTCATGGGTCATAGTCCTTTCTTGTTCCAGACCGCACACGGGGCGGGCGGTCAGTTTACATGGCAGATGGTCAGTTCCAGAGTGTTCCGGCTGATCATGGCGTTGCTGTCGGCGTCCAGCAGATAGCTGAAGCGGGCGGTGCCGCCCTTTTCGGTCAGCCCGCAGACAATCTCGTCGGCGGTGACTCCCAGGGTCATGGAGCCGTAGCCGGTCTCATAATGGCAGAGGTTCCGCCGCCCTTTTTCAATAATCAGCTGGGTGCGGGCCGTGCCATACCGCAGCATGGCGACCCGGCTGGAATCCGCCGCCAGTTTGATGGTGGTCACGCAGCCGGCATAGCCGGTGGTCTCGGTTTCCTTATAGGTAATATAATAGCTGCCGTTCCGGAGCAGGAAGCTGCCCCGGGTCATCAGCTCGACTTCCTGCAAATCCTGCCCGTCCTGGTCGATCCGGCTTTTGATCCGGATGATATATTCTTCCTTCAGCGCTTTGCTCACGTTTGAATCTTCCTTCGTCAATATTTGTCGATGGCGATCTGCTCCACCCGGCCGCCCCGGTATTCCCCCAGAAAGAGGTCGGCTGTCTGGGCGAAGCTGTCCGGCGTATCGCTGACGTAATAACGCGCCTGCCCCGCGGGGCGGCTGGCCCGCAGCCCTTTTTCGGCCAGCAGCTGCTCCAGATGGTGGGCGGCGGCCTGCCCGGGGTCCACGAGGGAGACCTGCGGGCCCATAAACTCCCCGATCATCCCCTTGATGAGAGGATAATGGGTGCAGCCCAGAATCAGGGTGTCCACCCCGGCCTGGCGCAGTTCGGTCAGATACTGCCGGATCACCAGCCGGGTCACCTGCTGGCAGTCGGGGGCGCTGCCGTCCACATAGCCGCTTTCCACCAGCGGCACAAAGAGAGGGCAGGCCCGGGTGGTGAGCTCCACCCCCGGCACAAGACGGCGCAGCAGGGCTTCGTAGCTGCGGGAGCGGATGGTGGCCGCTGTGCCGATGACGCCGATTTTCCGGCTCCGGGTCAGGAAAGCCGCCTCCCGGGCCGCGGCGGCCACCACCCCCAGAAAGGGGACCGGCAGCTGCTCGGCCTCGGAGGCCGGGTAGATGCTGGACACGGTGCCGCAGGCGGCCATGATGCACTTGACGTCCTGAGAGAGGAGGAAGGCGATGTCCTGCCGGGCATACTGGAGGATGGTCTCGGGGCTGCGGCTGCCGTAAGGCACGCGGCCGGTGTCCCCGAAATAGACGATGTTCTCCCCGGGCAGCCGCCTGCGCAGCTCCCGCACGCCGGTCAGCCCCCCCAGGCCGCTGTCGAATACGCCGATGGGGCGATTATCCATTCTCCGCCACCGCCCTTTCCAGCGCGAGGGCGATCAGGCGGTCGATCAGCTGCCCCACGGGCAGGCCCTCGTGCTCCATCAGCTTGGGGTACATGCTGATGGGGGTGAAGCCGGGCAGGGTGTTGATCTCGTTGATGAGCACCCGTCCGGTGCCCCGCTCCACAAAGAAGTCGCACCGGGCCAGCCCCTCGCAGCCGAGGGCCGTGTAGGCTTTGACCGCGTACTCCTTCACTTCGTCCAGCTTTTCTTCGGACAGCCGGGCCGGGATCACCACCTGGCTGACGCCGTTTTTGTATTTGTCGTCGTAGGTGTAAAACTCTGCCCCGGCCAGAATCTCCCCCGGGCGGGTGGCGACGGCGGGCTCGGAGCCGATCACCGCGCATTCCACCTCCTGGCCGTCCACGGCTGCCTCAAAGACCAGCTTTTTGTCGTGCCGGAGCGCCAGCTGGATGGCCTCTTTCAGAGCTTTGGCGTCGGCGGCCCGGGTGATACCGACGCTGGAGCCTGCGTTGGCGGGTTTCACAAAGATGGGGTAACCGAGGGCTTCTTCCAGCTGCGCCTGAATCCCTTCAGGGTCGGCTTCCAGCTGCCAGCGGGTGAAGGACAGCCAGGGGCAGTGGGGGATGCCCCCCTGCTCAAAGAGGGCGTTGGCTGTGGCCTTATCCATGCAGGCCGCGCTGGCCAGCACCCCGCAGCCCACATAGGGGATGCCCGCCAGCTCCAGAAGGCCCTGGACCGTGCCGTCCTCGCCCCACAGGCCGTGAAGGGCCGGGATGACCACATCCACCCGGAGCTTTTCCACATGGCCCGAGGGGGTAAAAAGGATCAGGCCGTGGTCGTCCCGGTCGGGGCTGAGGACGCAGGGCATATTGCCGGGAAGTTCTTCCCAGCTTCCGTCCGCCATCTGGGGGGCGGTGGCCTCGGTGTAAAGCCAGCGCCCCTCTTTGGTGATGCCGATTTTCAAAAGATCGTATTTTTCCGGGTCCATATTGGTGACAAAGGTCCCGGCGGAAACCCGGCTGACCTCGTGCTCGCTGGACATGCCGCCAAACAAAAGTGCCGCACACAGGGGGCGGCCGGTGGAAAGTTCTTCGTTGCGCATACGCTCTACTCCTGTTATCTATCAAAGCAAGCGGCTCATCGCCGACAATTCATAAGTACGACCACTATACCATAAAAAGACCTTGGTTTCCACTGTCCTGAGCAAGATTGGCCGAATGAACGGAGAAAAAAAACAAAAAATCGAAAAAAAGATGCTTGACGGATGGAATAGGGCGTGGTAGAATGATATCACCTCTTTTGCGGGGTTATTAAGTGCGCCTGTTTTTCAGGCCGTCCCGGCAAGCCGAGGGAGGTTCAGAACAACCGTTATAATGGAGGTGTCAACAAATGACAGTGAAAATCACTCTCGCCTGCACCGAGTGCAAGCAGCGCAATTACAACACCACGAAGAACAAGAAGAACAACCCTGATCGTCTCGAGATGAAGAAGTACTGCCGCTTCTGCAAGAAGCACACCGTTCATCGCGAAACCAAGTAAGAAAGGCGGACAGCATATGGCAGACAAAACCGAGAACAAGCCGGGCTTTGTGGCCAGAATGAAGGCTGCTGTCAAAGGCCTTTTCGGCAGCATCGCGAAGTTTATCCGCGATACCAAAAACGAGCTGAAAAAGGTTGTCTGGCCCTCGAAGGCCGACGTCAAGACCAACACCATCGTGGTGCTGGTCGTGGTGGCCATCGCAGCTGTTGTGATGATCGTCCTGGACGCCATCTTTGGCGGCGTGCTGGGGCTGGTCATCGGCGCCTGAAACATCTTGAGAAAACGGAGGCAGACCCAAAATGGAAGAACAGTCCAATGAAGCCCTCTGGTATGTTGTGCATACCTATTCCGGCTACGAGAATAAAGTGGCAACGGACCTTCAGACCATGGTGGAAAACCGCCGCCTGCAGGATCTGATCTGCGACATCAAAGTCCCCGTGGAAATGGTGCCTGAGATCAAGGACGGCAAAGAGCGTCTGGTGGAGCGCAAGCTTTTCCCCGGCTACGTTCTGGTCAAGATGGTTATGAACGACGACACCTGGTATGTGGTGCGCAACACCCGCGGCTGCACCGGTTTCGTCGGCCCGGCTTCCAAACCGGTCCCCCTGACCCCTGAGGAAGTCGAAAAGATGGGCGTTGAGTCTCAGGCTCCGCTGACCGTGGATTTCAAGGTCGGCGACAGCGTGCAGATCACGTCCGGCCCCCTGGAAGGCTTTATGGGCCTTGTGGAGGCCATCGACACCGAGAGCTTCAAAGTCAAGCTCAAGGTGAATATGTTCGGGCGCGAGACCCCCGCCGAGGTGGACATCGCGCAGGTGGAACTGCCGTAAGGCAGGCAATGATCCAGGTAAGACCGCATGCGGTTCTTATAGAGCGGGCTTTCGGGCCTGCTCGTGGGAGGTTCGCAGACAGCGGGCCGCAACTCACCACAGATTTTTGGAGGTGCATTTATCATGGCACAGAAAGTAACTGGCTACATCAAGCTGCAAATCGAGGCCGGCAAGGCGACTCCGGCTCCTCCTGTTGGTCCCGCTCTGGGCCAGAAGGGCGTCAACATCATGGCGTTCACCAAGGAGTTCAACGAGCGTACCAAGAACCAGATGGGTTATATCATCCCCGTCGTCATCACCGTTTACGCTGACCGCTCCTTCAGCTTCATCACCAAGACTCCCCCGGCTGCCGTTCTGATCAAGAAGGCTGCCGGCCTCACCACTGCTTCCGGCAAGCCCAACAAGGACAAGGTCGGTTCCCTGACCGCCGCGCAGGTTGAGGAGATCGCAAAGACCAAGATGCCCGATCTGAACGCCGCTTCTCTCGAGGCTGCTTGCAGCATGATCCGTGGCACCTGCCGCAGCATGGGCGTCACCGTCGAAGGCTGAGACACAAACAGTGGGAGGGCGCAACCGCCCGCAAGACCACATAGGAGGATATACGAATGAAACACGGCAAGCATTACGTCGACGCTGCCAAGCAGGTCGATTCTACCAAAGTGTACGATGTGAACGAGGCGCTGGAGCTGGCTTGCAAGATCGCTTCCGCCAAGTTCGATGAGACCGTCGAGCTGCACGTCCGCCTGGGCGTTGACGGCCGTCACGCTGACCAGCAGGTCCGCGGCGCTGTCGTTCTGCCCAACGGCACCGGCAAGACCGTCCGCGTCTGCGCCATCGCAAAGGGCCCTGCAGCTTCTGCTGCCGAGGCAGCCGGCGCCGACATCGTTGGCGACGACGAGCTGATCGCCCGCATCGCCGGCGGCTTCATGGATTTTGACGTCGTTGTCACCACCCCCGATATGATGGGCAAGGTTGGCCGCCTCGGTAAGATCCTCGGACCCCGCGGCCTGATGCCCAACCCCAAGGCCGGCACCGTGACCCCCGACCTGGGCAAGGCTGTCACCGAGGCCAAGGCTGGTAAGATCGAGTACCGTCTGGACAAGCAGAACATCATCCATGTGCCCGTGGGCAAGGCTTCCTTCGGCGCTGAGAAGCTGTTCACCAACCTGGACACCGTCATGGACGCCATCGCAAAGGCAAAGCCCGCCGCTGCAAAGGGCACCTACTTCAAGAGCGCTACCATCGCCACCACCATGGGCCCTGGCATCCGTCTCAATACCCTGAAGTACGGCGTCTGATTTTTTGAGAAAATCTCAAAAAACGCTTGACAATTCCGCGTTTCTGCGGTAATATACTATTGCTGTTTTTAAGACAGCAGGCGCTGGAGTCCAGTGTAAAGCTTGTCCGCCTGCCGAGAAACGCGTAAACGTTGTTTTTATGCCTCTCTCTCGGCCTTTGTGCGCGGGAGAGAGGTTTTTTCATTGCTCCGGCTTTTGATAGAGATGTTTTGAAACGAGGTGAAACCGAAATGCCCAGTGCAAAGATTCTTTCTGAAAAGCAGGCTTATGTCGCTGATCTGAAGGCTAAGTTTGACAATGCGGTTTCCGGCTGTGTGGTTGCTTACGGCGGTATCAACGTCGAGAATGACACCAAGCTGCGCAAGGAGCTGCGTGAGGCAGGCGTCGAGTACATGGTCGTCAAGAACACCATGCTGCGTCTGGCTGTCAAGGGTACCTCCGTCGAGGGCCTGACCGAGAACTTCACCGGCGACACCGCTGTCGCATTCGCTCACGAGGACGATCCCATGGCTGCCGCCCGTATCCTGTGCAAGTATCAGGACGGCGACAAGTCCAAGAAGTTCGTCGTCAAGGGCGGCTTCCTGGAGGGCAAGGTCCTGAGCGCTGCCGAGACCAACGCCATCGCAAAGCTGCCCGGCCGCGAAGGCATGCTGTCCATGTTTGCAGGCGCCCTCACCAGCACCCTGTCCGGTCTGGCTGTCGCTATGCAGGCTTTTGTCGACAAGCAGGAGGAGCCCGCTGCCTGATTGCGGCGTAACGGCTCTTAACACAAAACGAAATTCATCCCACACAAAAATAACTGATATTGGAGGGTTATTACCATGGCTTCTGAGAAGATTACTGCCATCATCGAGTCCGTCAAGGGCCTGTCCGTCCTGGAGCTGAAGGAGCTGATCGACGCTTACTGCGAGGAGTTCGGCGTTTCTGCTGTTGCTGCTGCTCCCGCTGCTGCTTCCGCTGCTCCCGCTGCTGCTGAGGAAGAGAAGACCGAGTTCGACGTCATCCTGGCTGAGGCTGGCGCTACCAAGATGCAGGTCATCAAGGTTGTCAAGGAAGTCACCGGTCTGGGCCTGAAGGAGGCCAAGGCTATCGTTGACGGCGCTCCCAAGGCTGTCAAGGAGAAGGCTTCCAAGGCTGACGCTGAGGACATCAAGAAGAAGCTGGAAGAGGCTGGCGCCAAGGTCGAGATCAAGTAATTTGATCCCCCTGCCAAAGCTCACCGCTTAAAACAAAGCAATTTGTCCGGGACTCGAGAGATCGGGTCCCGGTTTTTTGCGCGTGTTTGGCGCAAAAAGACCCCGGAACCGTTCCGCCTGTGCGGAGTGGCCCGGGGGCTTGCGCTGTATAAGAAATGCCGCGACCCCTTTTTGGCCAGCGGGCCTTTCAGCATACAGAAGTCCCGGGTGAGGCCGCTTTTGTTCATGTCCTGCCCTCCTTTGCGCGGAGACTGCCCCCGCATCCGAAACGGAAGGTTCCGCCCCTATTATAGTTCAGCGGGGAATGAAAAACAATCTGCGGCGGGGCGTTGACCCGGCGTTTTTCTGTGGGTTTATTTCAGCTGGAAGCCGTCGTGGAAGGCCCGGCCTACTGCCTCGCCCAGGACCCGGTAGACGTTGTGGACGGGATCAAAGGTGATGGGCTGGAGCCGGGAGGGGTCGATCCGGCCCTGCTCGTCCAGCACCGATTCGTCGGCGCTGACGTTGACGATCTCGCCCACCAGACGGCAGCTCTCGGGGTCATAGCTGACCAGGCGGCATTCCACGGCCATGGGCAGCTCGTCGATGAGGGGGGCGTCCACAAATTCGGACTTGGTGGTGTGCCAGCCCGCCTTTGTCAGTTTGTCCGGCTCGGCGTTGCCCGACACAATCCCCACATAGTCGCAGGCCGTCGCCTGGCTGGCGGTGGCCATGCTGACCGTGAAGGCTTTCCGGGCCAGGATGTCCGCGGTGGTCTTGTGGCCGGCGCTGATGCAGAGGGAGAGCTGGAAATCATCGCTGATGCCGCCCCAGGCCGCATTCATGGCGTTGGGCTTGCCTGCCGCGTCATAGGCGGCCAGGATAAAGACCGGCTGGGGATAGGTCCAGGGCTTGGCTCCAAAATTCTTGCGCATGGAAAAATACCTCCTGTTTTGTGTCTGTAAAAAGCCCGCCCGAAGCAGGCGGAAAAGCGGAAGGGAAAACAGACCGGGGGACGGCGCCCTCAGCGCCGGAGAGACCCGAAGAGCTGATACCGGCAGGTCAGGATGGATGAACGGACCTGCTCGATATATCGCCGGACCGTCTCGTCCGGCTCGGGGACCGTGACGATCCCGAACCGGCTGCCCTCGCCCCAGCGGAGAACCCGGACAAAATCGAGGTTGGCCGACCGGTGGAAGATTCCGGGGAGAAGCATCAGAGTGGGCAGGCCGTATTCAATGCTGGGGATGCTGCCCGGCTGGACGACGGAGCTCTGGGCGCGGCGGGCCAGTTCCGATTCGTAGAGGGTCAGCTCGGAAGGAAAGGCAAAGATCCACCGGCAGGTGCGGGCCTCCTCCAGGGAGAGGACGCGGCGGGGCAGGGTGTCCGGCACGTTGAAGGGGATGCAGAGCTCCGGCAGGGAGAGAATGGGGGTGAAGCGCAGCCCCCGCGCCGCGATCTCAGCGGACTCGGGCTGAAAGGAGAGATCAGCCTCGCCGCTGGCCAGCGCCCGCCAGACGTCGGACCGGTTGGAGCAGAAATGCACCAGCGGCGCAAACTCCATGCAGAGGGCGGGGGTGACGGCGAACAGGTCGAAACAGAAATTGGACAGCGGAATGTTCTGCGAGGCCAGAAGAAGGTGACGGTCAGGGGGAGAGGTGTTCTGCTCGATGGCCTGGCCCTCCTTGACGGCGGACTGATAGAGCTTGAGGATCTCCTTCGCCTTGGGGTAAAAATTCCGCCCCGCAGCCGTCAGCACCACCTGACGCGCCCCATGCTGGAACAGGGCAAAGTGAAGCTGATTTTCCAGCGTGCGGATCTGCTGGGACAGCGCCGGCTGGGAGATGAACATAGCGTCCGACGCGGCGGTGAAGCTGCCCAGCTCCACCACCTTGATGAATCCTTCCAGCGCCCGTTCGTTCATTTTTGTTCCTCCTGGCTTTATAAGGCTCGCCTTAAGTGTAATATAAAATAAATGATTTGTAAATCCCGGGATGATTTGCTACAATTGTTAAGAAATCCGCAAACCTGTTGATGCGGATCGGGTCAAGAGTGAAAAAAGGAGCTATCCCATGGAAAAGATTTCTCGTAAAAATTTTCTGAAAATTGCATCCGCCGCGGTTCTCAGCGGCGTTACGGCCAGCGCACTGACCGCCTGCGGCGCGTCCGGGAGTTCCTCGACGGCTGTTTCCAGCACCGCCCCTGCCGAGGGGGCTTACATCCCCGGCACCTATGAGGGCACCGCTGAGGGTATTTCCTCCACCGTCAAGGTCACCATGACCTTCTCGGAGACCGGCGTCACCGACGTGGTGGTGGACACCTCCGGCGAGACCGCCTCCTACGGCGCCGCCGCTGCCGAAGAGCTGAAGGAGCAGCTGCTGGCCGCCGGTTCGGCTGAGATCGACGGCGTGTCCGGCTCCACGGTCACCTCGCAGGCTGTCATGAAGGCGGCCCAGAACTGTTATGCACAGGCCCGGGGCGAGGCCGTGGTCACCTCGGTCCAGCTGCCCACCGGCGACGAGAACGACTGGCTGGGCAAAGAGCCCGACATCGACGAGGCCGCCATCACCGAGACCTGGGATACCGACATCGTCATCGTCGGCGCAGGCAACGGCGGCATGGCTGCCGCTGCCTTTGCGGCCCAGAACGGCCTGGATTTCCGGATCATCGAGCAGAACGCCAGCGTCATGGAGACCCGCGGCTGGTACGGCACCATCGACAGCAGCGAGGCCAAGAAGCTGGGCGTGCCCCCGGTGGACCGCGCCGAGCTGCTGAGCGAGATCTCCCGCACGGCCGGCGGTCGCTGCGACCAGCGCGTTGTCAAGACCTGGATCGACGAGTCTGCCGCCATGCACGACTTCGTGGCCAGCATTGTGGAGAATGCACCCTACAACTGCGTCTGCAACCTGACCATGGGCGACGAGGCCAAGTGGCCCGATGAGACCCAGGTCAGCCAGACCAAGCTGATGTTCCCGGTCCAGCAGGTGAACTATACCGGCTGCGACACCCCCCGCAACGAGATCTTCCGGGAATACATCGAGAGCCTGGGCTATGCGGTGGACTTCAATACCGGTCTGGCCAAGCTGGAGAAGAACAGCGAGGGCCGCGTCACCGGCCTGATCGCCCAGAGCACCGCCGACGGCCACTTCATCCGGATCAATGCGGCCAAGGGCGTGCTGCTGGCCTGCGGCGGCTATGCGGGCAACCCCTACATGATGGAGCAGCTGGACCCCCTGGGCACCAGCGTCACCACCGCCTGCTCCTACACTCCGTCGGACAAGGGCTACGGCATCCGCGCCGCCATCTGGGCCGGCGCACATCTGGACGCCGAGGCCGCTCCGGTCCTGTTCGACCGCGGTCTGGTGGCTCCCGGCGTCAACGCCGGCTATGTGGACAGCCCCAACTCCTTCGGCGGCAAGGCGTTCCCCGGCACGGTGGGCCAGTACAACCTGGGCAGCCAGCCCTTCCTGAAGGTCAACCGTCACGGCGAGCGGTTCATGAACGAGAGCCAGGAGTACGATAACGCCTCCCACGCCTCCTTCCAGCAGCCGGGCCACGTCTACGCCATGGTCCACGACGCCAACTGGGGCGAGGATATCCAGCGCTTCCACACCATCGGCTGCTCGGCGCTGTCCCGCTATATCCCCGAAATGGTGCAGGGCGATATGGACCGCTATGAGGCCGAGGGCCTGATCCTGAAGGCCGACACCCTGGAGGAGCTGGCCGACAAGATGGGCTTCACCGGCGCGGACAAGGACACCTTCCTCGCCACCGTCGAGCGCTACAACGAGCTGTATGACGCCCAGAACGACGAGGACTTCGGCAAGCCCGCCCTCCGCCTGAGCGCCATCAAGACCGCTCCCTTCTACGGCTGCTGGCTGGGCGCGTCCCTGCTGTGCAGCATGCAGGGCATCTCCATCACCCCGAAGTGCGAGGCCAAGGACGACAACAACGACCCCATCCCCGGCCTGTATGTCACCGGCGATATGTCCGGCAGCTTCTTTGCCAACAACTACCCCTGCGTCATGGGCGGCACCGCCTGCGGCCGCACCATGACCTTTGCCCTCAAGGCCATCAAGCAGATGGCGGGCATCGACAACGTCTGATCCTTTTTAAAATAGAAGCAAGCTGACAAAACGCCCCCGCAGCCTGGAAGTTCTGCGGGGGCGCTTTTCTGTTGCTGTATGCCGGTTTCCGGGTCATTCGTCAGGTTCCAGCAGATCCAGCCGGACCGTGAAGCAGCTGCCCCTGCCCACCTCGCTTTCCAGCTGGATGACCCCGTGGTGCAGCCGGACCAGCTCCTGGGCGATGGTCAGCCCCAGACCGGTGGATTCGTGCTTGTTGGCCGCGGAGGTATGGAAATACCGCTGAAAGACGGCGGCCTGTTCCTCGGGCGGGATGCCGCAGCCGGTGTCCCGTACCGAGACCAGGGCCTGCCCTCCTTCCGCCCGGCAGGCAACCTCGACGCTGCCCCCGGCGGGGGTGTAGTAGATGGCATTGGTCACAAGATTCTGCACTACCTGCTGCAAGCGCACCGCATCCCCCCAGACCAGCAGGGGCCGGCCGGTTTCGGAAGTAAGGCTGACCCCTTTTTTCTTTGCCTCGGCCATGCAGGCCGTGCAGACCAGGGCAGTCTGCTCGTTCAGCAGGACCCGGTCTTCGTTGAGAAGGATCTGGTTCTGTTCCAGCTTGGCCGCCAGAAAGAGGTCTTCGGTCAGGCGGCGGAGGAAGGAAACCCGCTCCTGCAGGGCGGGCAGAAGCCCGGGCAGGGCTTCGGGCGCGATGGAAAGGGTCTCGAGGCCGTTGGCAACCGCAAACAGGGGGCTGCGCAGGTCGTGGAAGATGTTGAGCATCATGCTTTCCCGGGCCTCGACCTGCTCGGCCAGAGCCTGGGTCCGCTGGGCCACCCGGCGGTCCAGCTCCCGGGCCAGCTGTTCGGTGCGGTCGAACTGCTGGGCAAACCGGCGGCAGACAAAGAACATACACCCCAGGGCAAAGGGCAGGTCATAAATCCGGGCGCAGCGCAGGATGTAGAAGGGAAGGGATTCGATAAAAATGGGCCAGCGCAGCCCGGGCAGGATGACCAGCACCCGCAGCCCGGTGCTGACGGCGCAGCCGAACAGGAGCAGCTCGGCCCCCTCGATCTCCTTCCAGAGGGCATAGAGCAGCAGCCCCTGACAGGCCAGCATCCCCGCAAAAAGGGCCCCGACCCGGAGAAGGGTGACCGACGAGAGGGTGAACAGCGCAAAGAGGGCCGTGAGAAAGAGAGCGGCAAGCCGCTGCCGCCGCTCAATGGTGAGAAGCCCGGTGAGGGCGGCCGCCACCCAGAAGGCGGACAGCAGCATGCAGGAAAACAGAAACATGAACAGCAGCCGGAAGGAGGCCCCGCCTTCGCTGGGAAAACGGTAGATCAGCCCTGCCCAGACGATCATCACCGACAGGTAAAGCAGAAAATACCCCAGCTCCCGCTGATGCTTGAAATAAAACAGGGCCAGCACAAAAAGGGCCATCATCCCAAAGCAGGCGATGGCCTGCAGCTGAATCATCTGCCGCTGGTGCTGGTTTTCGAGGGCGCGGCCCGCCGTGGTGACCCAGCAGGAGGGCTGGCCGTCGCTTTCCAGCAGAAGGCGGACGGGGGCCCGGCCTGAGGCGGGGAGAAGATAAAGGTCCTCGGCCTCGGTCTCAGAACCCCCCGAAATCAGCCGGGCTTTATAATTGGTGCAGAGGGCCAGCGTCTCGTCTCCGTCCCCGGCGGTGAAGGAAAAGCTCCACAGCCCCGGCCCGGCCTCGGCCCAGCCGGTCAGGGTCACCCCGTCGATGGCTTCGGCCCGGGAGAGGACGCCCCCGTTTGGGAGAAGCGGCTCCTGGCCGTTGCGCCAGACGCCGACCAGCGCAAGGCAGAGGGAGACAAGGGTGGACAGGACGGTCAGCAGGATTTTTTTTCGGGGAAGGTTTTTCAGCATAAGGCGCAGCCTCCTGGCCCGCAGCAGCTGCGGGGATTCAATGACATATTGTCTCAGCGGACAAAATACGGTATACTTCTCTTATCAAGTATAGCAAAGACGGACGCAAAAGGGGAGAGAAAAATTATGTTCCGCGTTTTGTTGGTGGAGGACGACCCGGTCATCCGGGAGACGACCCGGCATTTTCTGGAGGCGCAGGCCAGCTTCCAGGTGGTGTGCGCCTCCACCGGGGAGGAAGCCCTCGGGCATATCGAAGAAACATTCGACGTCATCCTGATGGACATCCTTCTGCCGGATGCCAACGGCGTCGACCTGTGCCAGCGGCTGCGCAGCTGGTTCCACTGCCCCATCATCTTCACCTCCTGCCTGGACGACACCGACACCATCGTCCGGGCGCTGGACCTGGGCGGGGATGATTTTCTGGCCAAGCCCTACAACAACAAGATTCTCCTGGCCCGGATCATGGCCAACATCCGCCGGGTGCAGATGGATTCCGCCGAGCCCAGTTTCTCGGGCTACCGCTGCGCGGCCTTCGCGCTGGATTCGGACAGCCACAACGTCCTTCTGGAGGGGCGCACGGCCCATCTGGCCGACATGGAATACCGCATCCTGACCCTTTTCATCCGGCACCCGGGGGCCTATTTTACGGCCAACGAGCTTTACCGGAAAATCTGGGGCAAGGAGAGCCTGGGGGACGTGCGGACGGTGCAGGTCCACATCCACAACCTGCGCCAGAAGATTGAGCCGGACCCCTCCCGCCCGGTCTACCTGCGGAACGTCTGGGGCAAGGGCTACGTCTTTGAGCCGGACGGCAGCGAACCCCGGTAAACCGGCCCCGGGTTTTGCCCGCATCCCGGCGGGACAACAGGAGAATTTTCCGCGATGCAAAAAAATCAAAAACTTAACAAAACTTAAAACACGGGAAACCATGAGTATGATATATTAATAACGGACTGAGACACGGCGTGCCTGCAGGTGCGCCGTGTTGCTTTGAGGGCGCGGCCTTCCCCGCGCCCTGAAGATGGCAGATCGCACAAAAGAAAGGAACAGAACAGAATGAACAAGATTTCTCGTAAAGGTTTCCTCAAGATCGCAGCGGCTGCTGCGATGAGCGGCGTGACCGCGGGCGCCCTGGCCGCCTGCAACTCCGCCAGCTCCTCCACCGCTGCTTCCAGCGGCGCTGGTTCTGTCGCTTCCGGCGCATCCTACATCCCCGGCACCTATGAGGCCACCGCGGCCGGCATCAATGGCGACGTCAAGGTCACCATGACCTTCACCGAAAACGCCATCACCGACGTGGTGCTGGACGTCTCCGGCGAGACCGCTTCCATCGGCGGCGCTGCGGCTGAGGACCTGAAGAACGCTCTGATGGAGGCTCAGGGCGCCGACATCGACGTGGTTTCCGGCGCTACCATCACCTCGCAGGGCGTCATCAAGGCCGCTCAGAAGTGCATCGACCAGGCCAAGGGCGTGGCTTCTGTGGAAGTCATCCAGCTGCCCACCGGCGACGAGAACGACTGGCTGGGCAAAGAGCCGGACATCGACGAGGCGGCCATCACCGAGACCTGGGATACCGACATTCTGATCGTCGGCGCCGGAAACGGCGGCATGTGCGCAGCTGCCTACGCTGCCCAGAACGGCCTGGACTTCCGGATCATCGAGCAGAACAGCGTGGTTCAGGACACCCGTCACTGGTACGGCGCCATTGACACCGCAGCCGCCAAGGCCGCCGGTGCAGAGCCCATGGATCGGGCCAAGCTGCTGAGCGAGATCTCCCGCTATGCTTCCGGCAAGTGCGACCAGCGTGTTGTCAAGACCTGGATCAACGAGTCTGCTGCCATGCACGACTTCGTTGCCGGCATCCTGGAGGGCGAGTATGGCTGGACCTGCCAGTTCACCTCCGGCGCAGAGGCTGCCTGGCCTGCTGAGAACGCCGAGCACAACACCGACTACCTCTATCCTGTGCAGGAGCACAACTATATGGGTTCGGAGACTGCCTCCGGCATGCAGCGCAACCAGGCTTTCCAGGATTATATCGAGAAGCGCGGCTACACCATCGATTTCAACACCGCTCTGGCTAAGCTGGAGAAGGATGAGACCGGCCGGATCACCGGCGTCATCGCCCAGAGCACGGCCGATGACCACTTCATCCGGATCAACGCTTCCAAGGGCGTCCTGCTGGCCTGCGGCGGCTACCCCGGCAACCCCTACATGATGGAGCAGCTGGATCCCCTGGGCACCAGCGTCACTACCGCCTGCTCTTACTCTCCCGCAGACAAGGGCTACGGCATCCGTGCCGCTGTCTGGGCCGGCGCCAACCTGGACAAGGAGTCTGCTCCCATGCTGTTCGACCGCGGCATTGTGCCTCCGGGACAGGACGCAGGCTATGTGGACAGCCCCAACGCCTTCGGCGGCAAGGCATTCCCCGGCCAGATCCGTCAGTACAACCCCGGTACCCAGCCCTTCCTGAAGGTCAACCGCAACGGTGAGCGGTTCGCCAACGAGAGCTGCCCCTACAACGACATCGTCTACGCCGCCGCTCACCAGCCGGGCCGGGTCTACGCTCAGATCCACGACGCCAACTGGCTGGAGGACGTGCAGCGCTTCCACACCATCGGTTGCTCCGCCCAGACCCGCAACGGCGGCGAGGGCTATGTGCTGCCCAAGATGGAGGAAGCCGAGGAGCTGGGCTGCCTGTTCAAGGCCGACACCCTGGAGGAGCTGGCCGACAAGCTGGGCTTCACCGGCGACGCCAAGACCACCTTCCTGGCCACCGTCGAGCGGTACAACGAGCTGTACGACGCCCAGAAGGATGAGGACTTCGGCAAGCCCGCTTACCGTCTGAGCGCCATCCGCACCGCTCCCTTCTACGGCTGCTGGCTGGGCGCCTCTCTGCTGACCACCGAGCAGGGCATCGCCATCAACGACAAGGGCCAGGCTCTGGATACCAACAACCAGCCCATGGAGGGCCTGTACATCACTGGCGATATGTCCGGCAGTTTCTTCGCCAACAACTACCCCTGCCTGATGGCAGGCGTGGCCATGGGCCGTACCCTGACCTTCGCCATCAAGGCCATCAAGCAGATGGGCGGCCTGGACGAGGTCTGATTCATTCCGGTTTATTCCATAATCTGAAATAGAGCAGCGCCGCGAAGCAGTTACGCTTCGCGGCGCTGTTTTTTGCGTTTGTCTGTGTTTTTTGGGAGGGCGAAAAGGGCCGGCAGGCTCAGCGAATCTGGCCGTCGCCGCGGATGATGTATTTGTAGCTGCACAGCTCCGCAAGGCCCATGGGCCCCCGGGCGTGGAGCTTCTGGGTGGAAATGCCCATCTCGCACCCGAGGCCGAACTCTCCGCCGTCGGTGAAGCGGGTGGAGCAGTTGACATAGACCGCCGCGCTGTCCACCGCCGCGGTAAAGAGGGCCGCGTGGGCGTCGGTCCGGGTCAGGATGGCTTCGCTGTGGCCGGTGGAGTGCTCCGCGATGTGGCCGACGGCTTCTTCCACGCTGTCCACGAGCTTCACCGCCAGAATGTAATCGAGGAATTCGGTGTCAAAATCCTTCGGCCCGGCGGGGGTGCCGGGGATGAGCTTCGCGGCCCGCTCATCCAGCCGCAGCTCCACCGGATGCAGGCCCCGTTCCGCCCGGTCGGGGCCGAGCCGCCGGGCCAGCCGGGGCAGAAATTCTGCGGCGATGGAGCTGTGAACAAGGCAGACCTCCTCGGCGTTGCAGACGCTGGGGCGGCTGGCTTTGGCGTTCTCGATGATGTCGAGGGCCTTGTCCTGGTCGGCGGTGTCGTCCACATAGATGTGGCAGATGCCGGTGCCGGTCTGGATGCAGGGCACCTTGGCGTTTTCGGTGACGGCGCGAATGAGCCCCGCGCCGCCCCGGGGGATCAGCAGATCCACGTACCCCACGGCGGTCATCAGCTCCGTGGCGCTTGCGCGGGTGGTGTCCTCCACCAGGGAAATCAGATCGGCGGAGAGGTCGGCGGTCTCCAG
>JAHLFH010000065.1 GCA_018883885.1 Candidatus Faecalibacterium intestinavium
AGCTGGGGGTGCCGCCGCCGAAATAGACGGTGTCGGGCCGGAGGGGCGCCCCGCCGGTGTGGCGGGCCAGCTCCCGCAGCAGCGCGTCGGTGTATTCCGGGGGAACCCCTTTCGCCCCGGGGCGGGAGTAGAAATCGCAGTAGCGGCACTTGGAAAAACAGTAGGGGATGTGCAGGTAAAGCCCAAATGGCATAAAAGATCACGGCCTTTTCATAAATCGTTCATTTCTATGTAGTATACTATCCCTCAGAAACCGGCGCAAGGCCTGCCGCCCCCGGGCCGGAATGATCCACAAGGAGGATTCAACAATGGATTATAACAACTACGATCGCGGCTATGCGGAACCTGCGATGTCCGCCGCCGATTATATGTCCCGCACCTACCGCTGGATGTCCTGCGGGCTGGTGCTCACCTTTGCCACCGCCTTTGTGACGGCGACTTCCTACGCCCTGCTGTCTCTGGTCAGCTCCCTGTATCTGGTCCTGACCATCGCCGAGCTGGCGCTGGTGTTCCTGCTGAGCGCCCGGGTGCAGAAGATGTCCATCGGGTCGGCCCGGGCGATGTTCCTGGCCTACTCGGTGCTGAACGGCCTGGTCCTGAGCTTTTACTTCGTCGCCTTCTCGATGGGCACGCTGGTGATGGCCTTCCTGAGCGCGGCGGTCTACTTCGGCCTCATGGCCCTCTATGGCCGCACCACCAGCCGGGACCTGACCAGCTGGGGCCCCAAGCTGATGCTGGGGCTGATGGCGCTGATCTTCACCAGCCTGATCGGCGGGCTGTTCGGCTTCGGGTTCGGCAGCAGCATCCTCTACGCGGGGATCGGCCTCGTGGTCTTTATGCTGCTGACGGCCTATGACACCCAGAAGCTGCATCAGGTCTACGCCTACTACGCCTACGACAGCGAGATGGCCGAGCGGGCTTCCATCTACGGCGCGCTGACCCTCTACCTCGACTTCATCAACATTTTCCTTTTCGTCGTCCGTCTGATGGGCAGCCGGAGCCGGGACTGAGAGAACCGGTTTTCCCCGCGCTTGATCCTGTCTGAATTCCCGCCGCCGGGGCCTGCCGCCCCGGCGGCTTTTTTTGTGCCCCGGGGTGAATAAACCCGCCGCCGCTGCTGCAAACTAAGGGCAGACAAAACCCGTACACAGAAACAACGGAAAGGGATTGGAGAATCAAACAATGGAGCATATCAGAAACTTTTTGCGGGGCAAGGGCTTTGTTCTGGCCCTGACGGCCTGCATCCTGGCGGCGGCCGCCGCGGGGATCTGGGCGGTGCAGACCATCCGGAACGAGATGGCGCGGGATCTGGAAAACAGCCGGACCGAGCTTCTCTCCGGCGAGGAGACCGACCCCGGCATCGACGCAGGAATGGAGGATGACACATGGCAGCAGGAAACCGCCGAAGCAGCCCGGGAGGCAGAGGGTGTGCCCGAACAGCCGGACTCCGCCGGGCCGAGTTCCTCCTCCGGGTCTTCTGGTGGGGCGTCTGGCTCTGGTTCTGTGCTCGAGCCTTCCGAGCTGCAAACCGCATTGCCCGATGCCAGCGTCTCAGTGACGCCTGCCTACACGCAGCCCGTCTCGGGGCAGGTGCTGGCCGCATTCAGCGGCGATGACCTGGTCTACAACGAGACTCTGGGCGACTGGCGCACCCACAACGGCGTGGACTACGCCTGCAAGGAAAACGAGGACGTCCTCGCGCCGGTGGCCGCCACGGTGGAACAGGTGACCGCCGACGGCAACTGGGGCCCGGTGGTGGTGCTGAAGGACGGCCAGGGCCGGCTGTGGCGGCTCTGCGGCGTGACCGACCCCGCGGTAAAAGAGGGGGACGCGGTGGCCACAGGGGACAAGCTGGGCAAGGCGGGGAGCATCCCCTGCGAAAGCCTGCTCAAGAGCCACATCCATCTGGAAGTGATGGAGGACGGCGGGTATCTGGACCCGGTGCGAATCCTCAAGGGATGAGCCTTCCCCGGCAAATGAATCGGACAGCGGACGGACGGAGCGCGGCACACCGCGCCCGGACGTCCGTTTTTTTTGCGCCGGAAGGCGGAGTTTTCCAGCCCGGCAGGGGGGCGGGCGGATTGCTTTTGGGGTGAGATTCTGGTAAGATAAAGAGGACATTGTTCGACAACGGATGAATGGCCGGGCCGGGCCCGGCGGAAAGGAAACTGGATTGGCAGAAGTTGTTATCATCGGGGCAGGCGCGGCGGGCCTGATGGCCGCAGGCGCGGCGGCGCGGCAGGGACACCGGGTGACGGTGCTGGAGCATACCGGCAAACCCGCCCAGAAGATCCTGATTACCGGCAAGGGGCGCTGCAACCTGACCAACGACTGCGGCGAGGAAGAATTTCTCCGCCATGTGCGGACCAACCCCCGCTTTTTGTACTCGGCGCTGACGGCCTTCCCCCCCGCAAAGACAAAGGAACTGTTCGAGGGGCTGGGGGTCCGGCTCAAGGTCGAGCGGGGGCGGCGGGTCTTCCCGGTCTCCGACAGGGCCGAGGAGATTCGGCAGGCGCTGCTGCGGTACGCCGCCGACGCCCAGATCGTTTACGACCGGGCCGCGCGTTTGATTCTGGAACCCCTGACGGCGGAGGCCGCCCCCGAAGAAGGGGCCAAAAAGAAGAAAGCGCCCCCGGCCTTCCGGTGCGCCGGGGTGAAGGGGACCTCGGGCCGGGAATACCGGGCGGACGCGGTTCTGGTGGCGACGGGGGGATTGAGCTACCCCACCACCGGCTCCACCGGCGACGGCTACAAGCTGGCGCGGCAGGCCGGGCATACCATCGTGGACCCGGCGCCCAGTCTGGTGAGCCTGGTCTCCCACGACCCGGACTGCAAAAAGATGATGGGCCTTGCCCTCAAAAACGTCTCCCTGACTCTTTTTGAGGACCGGAAGGCAATCTTCACCGAGCAGGGGGAGATGCTGTTCACCCATTTCGGGATCAGCGGCCCGCTGACCCTCAGCGCCTCGAGCCATCTGGGGGACATGAAGAAGCACCGGTACAAAGCGGAGATCGACCTGAAGCCCGCCCTGGACGAGGAGACCCTCTACAACCGGATCACCCGGGATTTTTCGCTGCTGGCCAACCACGCGGCCCAGGGGGCGCTGGCCAAGCTGCTGCCCGCCAGCATGCAGCCGGTGATGGTCGGCCGGTGGGGCATTGACCCCGCCACCCGGGCCAACCAGATCACCCGGGAACAGAAGCGGGAGCTGGTGCGGCTGTGCAAGCACTGGGAAGTGCCCATCGACGACCGGGGCGACCTGGCCCACGCGGTCATCACCTCGGGCGGGGTGTCGGTCAAAGAGGTGGACCCCCGGACCATGGAGAGCAAAAAGGCCCGCGGGCTGTATTTCGCGGGGGAAGTGCTGGACGTGGACGGCTACACCGGCGGCTACAATTTGCAGATCGCGTTCTGCACGGCCCAGAGCTTTGCCCGGGGCCTTGAAGGCTGAAGCAGGAGAGGAGCGACATAAACAGATGCATTCCATTGCCATTGACGGCCCCGCCGGGGCCGGGAAATCCACCCTGGCCCGGCGGCTGGCCAAAGAGCTGGGGTATATTTATGTGGACACCGGCGCGATGTACCGCGCCATCGGCCTGTACGCCCTGCGGGCGGGGGCAGACCCCGCCGACCGGGCGGCGGTGGAACCGATGCTGCCGGAGATCTCCCTCCGGCTGGAGAATCAGGCCGGGGAACAGAAAATCTTCCTGAACGGCGAGGACGTCAGCGCGGCCATCCGGGCCGAGCAGGTGGGCATGGCCGCCTCAGCGGTGGCCGCCATCCCGGCGGTCCGGGCTTTCCTGCTGGAATTGCAGCGGGGGATGGCCCGGGCTCAGAACGTCCTGATGGACGGCCGGGACATCGGCACCGTGATCCTGCCCGACGCCAGCGTCAAAATTTTCCTGACGGCCTCCCCCGAGGCCCGCGCCCGGCGGCGCTGGCTGGAAAACCAGGCCAAGGGGATTGAGGAAGCCTATGAGACGGTCCTCGAGGACGTGAAAAAGCGGGACTATCAGGACAGCCACCGGGCCGCCGCCCCCCTGCGTCAGGCGGAGGACGCCGTCCGGGTGGATACCTCGGAGCTGGACTTCGAGCAGAGCTTCGAGGCTCTCAAAAAGATCGTTGCGGAAAAGCTGGGCTGAACCGCAGGACAGGATGGGAAAAAATGCTGTATTATATCGCACTGCCGGCGGCCTGGCTGCTCTGGAACATCGGGTTCCGGATCAAGGTCATCGGGCTGGAAAATCTCCGCCGGCGGGGCAGCCGGGGGTTCATCATCGCGCCCACCCACGTTTCGGCCATCGACCCGGTCTTTGTGGTCATCGCCCGGTTCTGGGGCAGGCGGATGATGGTCTTTGCCAAAAAAGAGCTGTTTGAAATCAACCCCTTTGTCACCTGGTTCATCCGCCAGTGCGGCGCGGTGGTCGTGCGGGGGACCCGGGACGAGGTGGACACCATCAACGAGGCGGTCGAGCTCTGCCGCAAGGGCGGCGGGCTGCTGATCTACCCCGAGGGAACCCGGGAGAAGGACGGCAAAATTCTCCCCCCCAAGAGCGGGGTGTTTCTGGTGGCGGCCCAGGCCGGGGTGGACATCGTGCCCTGCCGGGTGCTCTACGACACCCCCGACGGGCGGATGAAGCTGTTCTGCCGGGTGAAGGTGGTGTTCGGCCCGGCCATGCCCGCCAGCCGGTTTGCCATGGAGGGCCGCCGGGACGTGAAAAAGCTCCGGGAGGGCAAGCAGGCTCTGGTGGACGCCTGGGAGGCCATCGGCGCGGAACACGCCTTCCCGGCCCGGACCGGCGGGCAATGAACCGCGAAGGGATGTATACGGCCCGGCCGGGCCGCGTACACTATGCAGGGTGAAAACAGCAATGGGAATGAAGATATGTCTGGCCAAAACGGCGGGGTTCTGTTTTGGCGTCAGCCGGGCCGTCGAGATGACTTGCCGACTTTTGGACGAGGGGCGGAAGGTGGCGACCCTCGGCCCGCTGATCCACAACGCCCAGGCCGTGGCGGAGATGGAGCGCCGGGGGGTCCTGGTGGCGAAGGACGCCGCCTCGGTCCCGCCGGGGTATGAAGTGGTAATCCGCAGCCACGGGGTGCCCCGCAGCGTCTACGACACGCTGAACGCCGCCGGGGCGGTGTGGCACGACGCCACCTGCCCCTTTGTCAAAAAGATCCAGAACATCGCCCTGCGGGCCGAACAGGAGGGGGCGGAGCTTCTGGTGGCGGGGGACATCGCCCACCCGGAGGTGCAGGGAATCGTGGGCCACACCGCGGGCGAGGTGTTCGTCTTTGCGGGAATCGAGCAGCTGAAGGCCTGGAAGGGGCCAAAAGACCCGAAAAAACGCCTTTTTGTGGTTGCTCAGACCACATTTCAGGTGTCAAAATGGGAAGAATGTTCGGAGTTTCTCAAAAAAGCCTATACAAACGCAGAAATTTTTGATACAATATGTAATGCGACGTGGGCGAGGCAACAGGAAGCGGAAGACCTCAGCCAAAGATGCGACCTGATGGTTGTCATTGGCGGTCATCATTCTTCCAATACCCAAAAGCTGGTCGAGGTCGCCGCAAAACATACGCGGGCCGTTACGGTTGAAACCGCAGGCGAGCTTCAGCCCGAGTGGTTTGCAGATGTTAAAACGGCGGGCGTCACAGCAGGGGCTTCAACGCCATCGTCTATTATTGAGGAGGTACTTAACAGTATGAGCGAAGAAATCAATGACAGCATGAGCTTTGAGGAGATGCTGAATGCATCTGAGGAGAAGCGTGTTCATGCAGGCAGTATTGTGAAAGGAATCGTGACCAGCATTTCGGCCAACGAGATCCAGGTGGATATCGGCGCGAAGCAGACCGGCTTTGTCAAGCTGAGCGAGCTGAGCGACGATTCCTCCGCCAAGGTCGAGGACCTGGTGAAGGTTGGCGATGAGCTGGACCTCATCGTCGAGAAGGTTATGGATCAGGACGGCGTCATCCAGCTCTCCCGCAAGAAGCTGGCTTCCCGCAAGGGCATGGAAGAAATCGCCAAGGCTGCTGAATCCGGCGAGGTCGTCGAGGGCGACGTGACCGAGTTCAACAAGGGCGGCGTCGTTGTCAATGTCAAGGGCGTCAAGGTGTTCGTCCCCCGTTCCCAGGCCACCATGCGCCGGGATGAGGACTACACCGCTCTGGTGGGCCAGCACGTGCAGCTGGTGGTCACCGAGTGCTCCGGCCGCAAGATCGTCGGCAGCATCAACAAGGTCACCGCAGAGCAGAACAAGGCAAAGCGGGAGGAGTTCTGGGCCAACGTCGAGATCGGCAAGAGCTACACCGGCGTGGTCAAGAGCCTGACTTCCTACGGCGCCTTTGTGGACATCGGCGGCGTGGACGGCCTGTGCCACATCAGCGAGCTGAGCTGGAACCGCATCAAGCACCCCTCCGAGGTTGTCTCCGTGGGCGACAGCATCGAGGTGTATGTGAAGGATATCGACACCGAGAACCACAAGGTTTCTCTGGGCTACAAGAAGGCCGAGGACAACCCCTGGGAGCAGCTGAAGAACAACTACCCCGTGGGCAGCACCTTCCACGCTCCGGTTGTGTCCCTGACCAAGTTCGGCGCTTTCGTGCGCATCCTGCCCGGTGTGGACGGCCTGGTCCACATCAGCGAGATCAGCAACGAGCGGGTGGAGAAGGTCTCTGACGCTCTGAAGGTCGGCGATATGGTGGACGTCAAGCTGCTGGATGTCGATTTCGACAAGAAGCGGATCAGCCTGTCCATGAAGGCCCTGCTGAAGGAGGACGAGGAGTAATTTCTCCTGTCCGGTTTCCTGGATAAACGTAACAGCCCCGTTGCCGGATGTCGGCGGCGGGGCTGTTTTGCTACAGAACAAATGAAACGACAGAATTGCAGCCGGCAGCCCGCCCGGGGGCAAACGGCCCGGGGCGAGGTGCTGCGCTATCTGGTATTCGGGGTGCTGACCACCCTGCTGAATATCCTTTTGTACGCGCTGTTTCAGGCGCTGTTTGGCTACCGGGCCGCCAACAGCTGGGGGAATGTGCTGGACAACGTCCTCTGCATCCTCTTTGCCTACGCCACCAACCGGGCCTTCGTGTTCCGCAGCCGGGCCCGGGGCCGGGCCGCCGCCGCCGAGTTTGGCC
>JAHLFH010000066.1 GCA_018883885.1 Candidatus Faecalibacterium intestinavium
GCCCGGCGCTGGTGGTTCCGCGCCATCGGCGAAGCGCCCTGGCTGCGGGAGCCCTGGCTGGACCTGGCCGCCCTGCTCTGTGAGGAAGAAGACTGGCAGGGGGTGCTCTATCTGACCGGGTCGGCCCTCAAAATCCAGCAGCGGCCCCGGGGGTATTTCAGCGAGGGGGACGCCTGGGGCAGCCGCCCCTATGATCTTGCGGCCCTCGGATCTTACTATACCGGCGATTATACCCGGGCGCTGGCCATGGCAGACCAGGCCCTCGCCCGCTCCCCCAAAGACCAGCGTCTGATCCGGAACCGTGCCCTTATCCTCCGAAAGGCAGCACCTGAAACGCCGCTTTGAACCGCTCTCCGTTTTTACTTGCTTGCCATTTTGCCCGCCTATGGTACAATAGAAAGGAATCTAGCGGTCTGCCCGGCGGCAGGGCGGCGCCCGCCCCTGTTCGCTCCGGCAGACAGCCAACATCGGAGGAAAACAACACCATGACCTATGACGTATTGATCATCGGCGCAGGCCCCGGCGGCATCTTTTCCGCTTACGAGCTGGCCCACCGCAGCCCCGGGCTGAAGATCGCCGTGCTGGAGGCGGGCCACCCGCTCAGCAAGCGCAAATGCCCCATCGACGGCGTTAAGATCAAATCCTGCATTTCCTGCAAAAGCTGCTCCATCATGAGCGGCTTCGGCGGCGCAGGCGCCTTCTCGGACGGCAAATACAACATCACCAACGATTTCGGTGGCACCCTCTACGAGTACATCGGCAAGGCCCACGCGCTGGAGCTGATGCACTATGTGGACGAGATCAACGTGGCCCACGGCGGCCAGGGCACAAAGCTCTATTCCACCGCGGGCACCAAATTCAAAAAGCTCTGCATGCAGAACGATCTGCATCTGCTGGACGCCTCGGTCCGGCATCTGGGCACCGACATCAACTATGTGGTCCTGGAAAACATTTACAACAACCTGAAAGACCGGGTGGAGTTTTTCTTCGACACGCCGGTCCAGTCGGTTGCGGCCTGTGACGAGGGCTACGAGGTCCAGTGCAGCGCCGGGGCCCTGCGGTGCAGAAAGTGCATCGTCTCGGTGGGCCGCAGCGGCAGCAAGTGGATGGAGACCGTCTGCCGCGATCTTGACATCCCGGTCAAGTCCAACCGGGTGGACATCGGCGTCCGGGTGGAGCTGCCCGCCGAGATCTTCTCCCACCTGACCGACGAGCTGTATGAGAGCAAGATCGTCTACCGCACCCCGAAATACGGCGACAAAGTCCGCACCTTCTGCATGAACCCCCGGGGCGCTGTGGTCACCGAGAACACCAACGGAATCATCACCGTCAACGGCCACAGCTACGAGGACCCTGCCAAACAGACCCAGAACACAAACTTCGCCCTGCTGGTGGCGAAGCATTTCTCCGAGCCGTTCAAGGATTCCAACGGCTACGGCGAGTCCATCGCGCGGCTGAGCAACATGCTGGGCGGCGGCGTCATCGTCCAGCGGTTCGGCGACCTGATCCGGGGCCAGCGCTCCACCCGTTCCCGGATTGAGGACGCCTTCATCACCCCCACCCTCAACGCCACTCCGGGCGATCTGAGCCTGGTGCTGCCCAAGCGGATTCTGGACGGCATCATCGAGATGATCTACGCGCTGGATAAAATCGCCCCCGGCACCGCCAACGACGACACCCTGCTTTACGGCGTGGAAGTCAAGTTCTACAACATGGAGGTGGCGGTCGACGAGCATCTGGAGACCAAGTACAAGGGCCTCTATGTCATCGGCGACGGCAGCGGCATCACCCACTCCCTCTCCCATGCGTCGGCCAGCGGCGTCTTTGTGGCCCGGGAGATCGCAGAGCAGATGGCGTGAGGCTTTCTCCCCGAATCCCCCTTAAAAAACAGAACAGAAGAAGCCGGACGGCAGACGCCGCCCGGCTCTTGTTTTGCTTAGGGGGGTTCTTTGGCGCTCAGACGCCCTGGAAGGTGAAGGTGAAGTCCATGGGCTTTCCGGCGTCGGGGATGTACTCGGGATGGACCGGCGCACCCCAGCTGTCGTCTCCGCCCACGCCCATCTGCGCCCCGGCGGCCCGGATGACGGTGTAATGCACCTCGGGCAGCTCATAGGCGTGGCGGGCGTTCTCCAGCTCGTGGGGAGTATAGGGCAGGGCCGAGAAGGTCATGGGTTCCTCCGCCGTGAAGAGAAGGCCCCGGCCCTTGCGGTCGGTCACTTTGGCCCAGCGCACGCCGGTCTTGGCGCCGCACTCCTGAGGGACCAGATACTGGGCCATATTGTCCGCCACCTGGTTCTGATACAGGCCCAGCTTTGCGCCGTGCTGGCGGTCCCAATAGGTCTCGGCAGGGCCGTTGCCGTACCATGTGAGGCGGTCATAGTCGGCGTTGACCTTGAAGATCACGCCGAACTCGGGCATCCCGGGCAGGCCCTCCACCGGGTCATAGTGGAGGTGGGTTTCGATCCGGCCATCGCCGAACACGGTATAGCGCAGGGTGCAGCCCGCGGCGGGGGTGGTCTGGAGATTGTACTCGTAGGTCACGACGACGCAGTCCTCCCGCACCTCGCAGACGGGGTTTTCCCAGCTGGGCATCCCGTTGGGGGTCTTTCTGGGCTTGCCCGTCCCCTTGGTGGTGGCGTACAGGCTGGCCAGCTTCCACTGGCCCCGCAGGCCCGCCATATTGTTGCCCATGTCGTTGTCGGTGGGCGCGCGCCAGAAGTTGGGCCGGGGAATTTCCTCGATCATCTCCCTGCCGCCCCAGCGGTAGGAGGTCAGGCCGCCGTTGAGGTCGGAGAACAGGGCGTCGAAGTGCTCGCCCCGGACCCCGATGTTGTGGGTGCCCCGGGTCACGGTGAAGGGGGCCGCCTTCTTTGCGGGGGCGGTGATCTTCGCGACAACCCCCTGGCCGAAGGCCACCTCATGCCCGGCTTTGGCCCAGAGGGTATCGGCCTTGAGCCGGAAGCTGACCGTCAGCGCATACTCGCCGGGGGCGGCGGGCAGCTCCACCGGCAGCGGGAACTCCCGCCTGCTCTCGGGGCCCACCGTGATCCCTTCCAGCTTCTGCTCCTTGACCAGCACGCCGTCTTTTTCCAGCAGGGCAAAGCAGTCATAGGCGTCGGTGGAGAGGAACAGGTTCTTGTTCCAGACGGCAAAGCCCCCGGCGCTGACCTCGACGCTGATGTTCTGGTAGCAGAATTTGACTTCCTGCATCTTGGGAGAGGGGGCGCGTTCCGCCGCATAGGCGATGCCGTTGCCGCTGAAGTTGTAGTCGGTGGGGCGCTCGCCGAAGTCGCCGCCGTAGGCCTGGAACCACCTGCCGTACCGGTCCTTCTTATAGATGGACTGGTCGATGTAGTCCCAGATGAAGCCGCCCTGATAGCCCGAATTTTCCTTGTCGGCCAGCTCGGTGTACTTGTGGAGGGCGCCGCAGGAGTTGCCCATGGCGTGGCTGTATTCGCAGTTCACGAAGGGGCGGACGTCGCCCTTGGCCAGATATTCCTCGATCTCGGAGACCTTGGCGTACATCCGGCTCTCCATATCGGTGGTCTCGGGATACCGGGGGTCCCAGAACACGCCCTCGTAGTGGACCAGACGGGTGTCGTCCAGCTGGCGGACCATGTTGGACATCTCAAGCATGGTCTTTCCGCCGTAGGACTCGTTGCCCAGAGACCAGATGACGACGGCGGGGTGGTTCTTGTCCCGCTCATAAGTGGCCTTCATCCGGGTCAGCAGCATCTCCTTCCACTCGGGCTTTCCGTCCGGCAGCAGGAAGTCCTCCCCCCGGACGCCCAGATTGTAGGCGTCCCAGGTGCCGTGGGTCTCCTGGTTGTTCTCGGCAATCATGTACAGGCCGTAGAGGTCGCACAGATCATAGAGCGCATCCTGATTCTGGTAGTGGCTGGTGCGGATGGCGTTGATGTTGTTCTGCTTCATGGTGCGGATGTCCTGCACCATTTCTTCATAGGAACAGGCCCGGCCGTTCACGGCGCTGAACTCGTGGCGGTTGGCCCCTTTGAAAACAATCCGTTTGCCGTTGAGAAGCATCCGGTTGGCTTTCATCTCAAACTTCCGGAAGCCCACCTTCTGGGTGCGGTACTCCACCGGCTGGCCGGAGGCATTGCAGAGAACGATCTCGAGGTCGTAGAGGTTCGGCTCCTCCGCGCTCCAGAGCCGGGGATTTTCCACACAGCGGCGGAACCCGGTGGACTCTTTGAGGGAAACCGTCTCAGCGAAAATCTCCGTTTCCCCGTCCCGCAGGGTCAGCTTTGCGCTGCCCTCGCCCGTAACCTTGAGTTTTACATCCAGGTCGGCGCGGGAGAAGTCCTCCCCTTCAAAGAGGGTCCGGACCGACAGGTCCTCGAGGTGGACTTCCGGGATGGCGTAGAGCCAGACGCTCCGGAAAATGCCCGAGAAGCGGTAAAAGTCCTGATCCTCGCACCAGCTGGAGGACGTCCACTTGAACACCTGGGCCGCCAGCTTGTTGACGCCCGGTTTCAGGTAAGGCGTCAGGTCAAAGGCGTGGGCCGAGAAGCTGTCCTCCGTATAGCCCACATACTGCCCGTTGAGCCAGAGGACCATTCCGCTCTCCACTCCCTCGAACTCCACCCGCAGGGGCTTGTTCTGCATGGCCGCAGGCAGCTCGAAGTATTTGACATAGCTGGCCACCGGATTGAACCGCTGGGGGATCTCCCCCTGCCTGACGTCCTCCCGGCCATCCCAGGGATACTGGGTGTTGGCGTACTGGGGCGCGTCGTAGCCCTCCATCTGGATGTGGGCCGGGACATGGATCTCGTCCCAGAGGGTGCAGTCGTAGTCCTCTTTTTCAAAGCCGGGGATGGCGCTGGCGTAGTTCTTCGCATAGGCGAAGTTCCACAGGCCGTCCAGACAGAGAGCCAGCGAGCTCTCCCCCGCTTTCATCTCCCCGCAGGTGGGATAAAATTTCCCGCTGGCGTGGGGGGGCAGGACGTTTTCCTGAAAAAAGGTGGGGTCCTTTACTTTTGCATAGTCAAATGCTGCCATGACGTGATACCTCACTTTAAAAAATCTCTCCCCCGGCCCGGGGTGCAGACCCCCGGACCGGCCTCGCCCGGACCCGGGCGGGATACAGGAGAGACATGGTTTATTTTTTTACGTTGCCGGGATGCGGTTCAAACGCTTATTTGACCGCGCCGGTGATGCCTTCCGCAAACTGCTTCTGCAGGATAAAGAAGACGATCATGGTGGGGATGGAGCAGAACAGAACGCCCATCATCAGGACGCCGTAGTCGATGCTGTAGCCCGCCGAGAGGTTGGCGATCAGCATCGGCATGGTCTGGGCGGCTTTCTGGTTCAAAACGACCTTCGGCCAGAGGTAGGCGTTCCAGGCGTTCATGAAGGTGATGACCGCCGCGGCGGCGTAGGTGGACTTCATGATGGGAACGTACATCCGGAAGAAGATGCCGATCTCGCTCAGGCCGTCGATGCGGGCCGCCTGCATCAGATCCAGCGGGAAGTTGCGGGAGTTCTGCCGGAACATCATGATGAGGAAGGGGGTGGACAGGCTGGGCAGGATGAAGCCCCAGACGGTGTTCAGCAGCTTCATGCCGGAAATCATCTTGTACAGGGGAATCATGGTGGCAACCTGGGGGACCATCATGGCCAGCAGCAGGACGGCGAACACGCGGTCCTTGCCCTTGTCGTGGTACAGCTCAAAGCCAAAGCCGGCCAGCGAGCAGATCAGCAGGGAGGCCACCGTCTGGACCACCGCATAGATGGCCGAGTTTTTCATGGCGCCCCAGAGGTCCTGCTGGGTGATGAGGTTCTTGAAATTCTCCAGCGCGTAGGAGCCGAACATGATCTTGCCGCGGGCCACGTCCAGAGAGGTGTTGGTGGCTGCCGAGATCATCCACAGCAGCGGGAACACCGACAGGAACGCAACGATAATCAGGAAAATGTAGGCCGGAATCAGTCGGCGCTGGATGGTCGAGTGGTTGGCCTTGCCGATCTTGGCGGGAGCTTCCATTGTCTTAGTCACGCTTGTCACCTACCTTCATGTTGATAAAGGACAGAACGGCCACCATCACAAAGATGACGAAGGACAGTGCCGAGGCATAGCCGAAGTTTGCAACGCCCTGGCCGAAGGAGTTGTTGTAGATGTAGTGCGACATGGTAATGGTGGAGTTGGCCGGGCCGCCGCTGGTCAGGTTGACCGACTCGTCGAACAGCTGCAGGGTGCCGTTGATGGACATGATGGCGGTCATGACGATGGTGGGCCGCAGCAGGGGGACGGTGATCTTCCAGAAGGTCTGCCAGCCGGAAGCGCCGTCGATCTTGGCCGCCTCATACACCGAGTAGTCGATGTTCTGCAGGCCGGCCAGGAAGAAGACCATGTTGTAGCCCGTCCAGCGCCAGATCAGGGCAATGATGATGATAATCTTTGCGCTGGTGGAGTTGCCCAGGAAGTTGTAGTTGGTCTCCAGGATGCCCAGGTTGACCAGGATGGTGTTGACCAGGCCCTCGGTGGCAAACAGGGACTTGAAGATCAGGGAGTAGGAAACCAGCGAGGTGGCGCAGGGCAGGAACACGCAGGTGCGGAAAAAGCCCTTGAACTTGAGGTCGTGGTTGTTCAGCAGCTGGGCCAGCAGCATGGCCAGCACCAGCATGATGGGCACCTCGACGATCAGATAGAGGAAGGTATTGAACATCGACCGCTGGAACAGCTGGTCCTGAAGCATCCGGGTGTAGTTGTAAGTAATGGGCTCAGACCACTTCATGTTGGCGCTGGAGCCGGTCTTTAAAGAAGTGATCACCGCATTGATGATGGGGATAAAGCTCATGATGGTGATCAGCAGGGTGCCGGGCATCAGATAGATCCAGCCCGCGCGGCGCTGTTTCGCCAGCAGGGTTCCATGATTTGCTTTCAAGAGAAAGTCCTCCTTTCCGTTCCAACCGAAAAAACGGGGAATCCGCTGAGATTCCCCGTTTCCGGTTCACAGTAACGCGTTCGTCCGCGTATGCCGCAATTACAGGCCCATCTCGAAGCGGATCTGCTGCTCAGCGTTGGCCAGCTCGTCATCCAGGTTTGCGCCGTTGATGACGTTGATCAGGCCGGCTGCCAGGTAGGTACGGGCGCGGTAGTGATAGTCGCTCTGCTCGACAACCGGAACGTTGCCGCCCATCTCGACGATCTGCTTGTAGATCGGAGTATTGTTGAAGTACTCGACGCCCTCGTTGTACACCTCGGACTCGCCGCAGGCCAGGACGGTGGTGATGACGCCGCCGTCGCGCAGAGCCGCATCATAGGTAACGGTGCTGCCGCCGAAGGTGTAGGCCAGGAACGCCTTGGCCAGATCGACGTTGCCGCAGTTTGCGGTGATGTACAGGGAAGAACCGCCGTTGGAGGCGTAGCCCTCGCCGCCGGCCAGGGTGGGCAGGGTGGTGATCTCCCACTTGCCGGAGTTCTCGGGCACCTGACGGATGGTGGGGATGATCCAGTTGCCGTTCATGACGCCGGCCACCATGTCGCCCAGGATGGTCTGGTTGATGTAGCCGGACCAGTCGTTGGCCAGGTAGCAGACGTTCTTCTGGACCATCTCCACGATGACCTCGCAGATCTGGCGCAGGGTGTCGTTGCCGGTGATGTAGGGCTCGCCGTCCTTGAACTGGCTCTGGCCCTCAGCCTGCATCATCATGTAGATCAGGTCGTTGCCGTCGCCGTCCATCGAGACCAGATACTTGCCGGTAGCGGCAAAGACGTCCTCGCCGACCTTGATGAAGTCCGCCCAGGAGATGCCGGTCATGTCGTCGATGGTGTAGCCGGCCTGCTCCAGCAGATCGGTGCGGTAAGCAAAGATGACGGTGCCGTTGTCCACGGGCACACCGTAGTGAGTGCCGTCGATGACCGAGTAGGACAGCTTCTCCTCGCTGATGCCGGACCAGTCGATGTCGGCGCCCTCAACGGGGACAAAGGCATCGGGATAGTCGGTGACATACTTCTGGATGTAGTGATCCTGGAACAGGACGATGTCGGGCAGGGTGCTGTAATCGCCTGCGGAGGCGGCCAGGGTGATGGCGTTCTCAACGTCGGAGGACTGGGACTGCTCGATGACCTCCAGCTCAAAGTCGGGGTCGACGTTGGCCTTGTAGTCTGCTGCGGCCGCGTTCAGGGCGGGGATGTTGAAGCTGGCGTCCCATGCGTAAGCGGTCAGCTTGTGGCCGCCCTCAGCGGAGGCTGCGCCGCCGGCAGCGGATGCTGCGGTGGAAGCGGTTTCGCTGCCGCCGCCGCAGGCGGACAGGACGCCGGCGGCGCTGACTGCGGCCAGACCGGCAAGGAACGCACGACGAGTGATCTTTTTCATAGCAATTCTCCTTCATCCAAATGATCCGTCGGACCGCGAAGGAAAAGGAATATGTATATTTTTCACAATTCTTTTCCGTTACGGACCGTTCATTGTATGTATTATACCAACAAACCTTTTGGATTTGCTGCTGTTTCCAATCAAAAAAGAAGCAAATTCAATCATCTGCCTGTCCAATTCCTTGTTAAAACGACCACAATTTGACGTTTTCCACAAAGCATTGCTCAGCCTTTTGCATAGTTTGCCGTGAGGTTTCAGACATCCTGCCGCGTCTTCCAGCCCTTTTTTGCTGAAATTTTATACTCCAGCAGCTTGCCCTTGTAATCCTTGCTGTTTTTCTTGTAGTGATAGGGGCTGGTGCCCATCAGGCGCTGGAAATTCCGGTCAAAGGAGGAAACGCTCTGGTAGCCCACCCGGAGGGCGACTTCCTGCATGGAATAGCTGGTGGTGTTGAGCAGGTCGCACCCGTGGCGGATCCGGACGGCGGTCAGAAATTCGTTGGGGGACATATTCAGATATTCCCGGAACTTGCGGCGGAGGTGGGCCTCGCTGAGGGAGCACTGGGCGGCCATCTCCTGAATGGTGACGGCGTTCATATAATACCGGCTGATATACTCAATGGCAGGCAGAATCTGCCGCAGCCCGGCGCTGACGGTCTGCACCGGCTCCTGGTCTGCGTCGAACAGCCGGGCCGCCAGCAAAAGAAGCCCGGCCAGCAGCTGCTGGACCAGCTCGGTGTGATAGGGCTGCCGGGTGCGGTATTCTTCCAGGGCCAGCCGCATCAGCCGGTCCAGCGGCTGGGCCTCCGGCCCCGTCAGGCAGCCGGCCCCCCGGGACAGCCGCCGGACCGTTTCTTCCACAAACAGCGGGTCCCCGGGGAACGCCCTGTGCAGAATCTGCTCCGGCTCCACAAACAGATATTCCCACTGGTTGAGGCTTTGGTCTTTGCTGATGGTGGTGTGCAGGCAGTTGGCGGGGATGACCGTGATTACCCCTTCCCGGTACGAATAGTCCTGCCCGTCGATCAGCAGGGTCCCCTCCCCCCACTGGCACAGACCCAGCTCCATGAGGTTGTGAAAGTGCAGGTCCTCCGGTTCGGTGCCGTAGACCCGCAGCCATTCCTCCCCCATCAGCGCCAGCGCGGGCTCGTGTTCGGGCAGCTCATAATAGCGCAGCTGGATGGCGGGCTTTTTTCGGCTGTTCCTTGCCTCCATAGCGTTCTCCCTTCTGCCGCCGGAAAAACCGGCGGGTATTTGCCTCCTATTATAAGCGGCGGGGGCCGCCTGCGCAATCCCGGGGAAAAGCAGGTTCGACAAAACTCTCTCCCCGCTCAACAAAAGTATATTTACTGTTCCCGGCCTCACGGCTATAATAGGAGCGATACATTTATCCTGACTTCGGAGGAAAGAATCGGCTTATGAGCATTCGATTTGATGAAAAAACCTCGACCTTTACCCTTCACACCCGGGCGTCCAGCTATCAGATGCAGCTGGACCCCATGGGGCATCTGCTGCATCTGTACTACGGGCGGAAAATCGGGGATGCGTCCAACTTCCATCTTTACCCGATGGCCGACCACGGCTTCTCCCCCGATTTTTACGCCTACGCCGGCCCGTCGGTGCGGGGCTCTTACTCCCCCGACGTACTGCCCCAGGAATATTCGGCCGCGAACCGGGGGGATTTCCGGGTGACGGCTGCCGATATCGTCAGCGCCGAGGGCGCACGGGGCGCGGAATTCCTCTTTGATACATACCGCATCCAGCCCGGGGCCTATACCCTCGAGGGGCTGCCCGCCGCCTTTGGCGACGACTGCGAGACCCTGTCTGTCGACCTGCGGGACCCTGTGCTGGGGCTGCGGGTCCGGCTGTTCTACGGCGTGTATGAGGCGCGGGACGTCATCACCCGGGCCGCCGTCCTGTTCAACGAAAGCGACCGGCGGCTGACCCTCGAAAAAGCTGCCTCGGCCTGCCTGGATCTGCCCTTCGGGAAGTGGGACATGATCCAGTTCCATGGCCGCCACGCCATGGAGCGCCAGATGGAGCGGAGCCATCTGGGCCGGGACATCCGCCGGGTGGGCAGCCTGCGGGGCGCTTCCAGCCATCACCACAACCCCTTCGTCATCCTCTGCGAGCGGGACGCCGGCGAGGAATACGGCAGCTGCTACGGCGTCATGCCGGTCTATTCGGGCAACCACTGCACCGACATCGAAACCGACTTCAACGGTTCCACCCGGGTGGTCACCGGCATCCACCCCGACGGCTTCTGCTGGCAGCTGGAGCCGGGGGCGCAGTTCGCCGCCCCCCAGATTCTGTTCTGCTGCACCCACGAAGGGCTGGGGGAGCTGTCCCGCAAATATCACCGGTTCATCCGGGAGCGGCTCTGCCGCTGCACCGCCTCCCAGACCAGCGAGGTCCTCATCAACAACTGGGAGGCCACCTATTTCAACTTTGACCAGGACAAGATCTACGCCATCGCCCAAAAGGCGGCCAGCCTGGGCGTGGGGCTGATGGTTCTGGACGACGGCTGGTTCGGCAAGCGTGACAACGACCAGAGCGGTCTGGGGGACTGGTTCGTCAACACCGATAAGCTCAAGGGCGGCCTTGCCCCCCTCATCGAAAAAATCCATGCCCTGGGGATGAAGTTCGGCATCTGGATCGAGCCCGAGATGGTCAGCGAGGATTCCGACCTCTACCGCGCCCACCCCGACTGGGCCCTCACCCTGCCGGGCCGCACCCCCATTCTGGGACGCAGCCAGCTGGTGCTGGACATGAGCCGCCCCGAGGTGGTGGACTATCTGACCGACTGCTTCACCCGCCTGCTGAGCGAAAACCGGATCGAATACATCAAGTGGGATATGAACCGGAACATGGCCGACGTGTACAGCCACGCTCTGCCCCCGGAGCGGCAGGGCGAGGTGTTCCACCGGTATATTCTGGGGGTCTACGCCCTGCTGGACCGGCTGACCAGCCGGTTCCCCCATGTCCTCTTTGAGGGCTGCGCGGGCGGCGGCGGACGGTTTGACGCCGGGATGCTGGCCTATGTGCCCCAGTTCTGGTGCAGCGACAACACCGACGCCATCGAGCGGCTGAGCATCCAGTACGGCACCTCCTTCGGCTACCCGGTCTCGGCCATGGGCGCCCATGTCTCGGCCTGCCCCAACCACCAGACCGGGCGGACCGTCCCTCTGGGCACCCGGGGGGTGGTGGCCATGTCCGGCACCTTCGGCTATGAGCTGGACCTGAACAAGCTCTCCCGCAAGGAGCTGAGCCTGGTCAAGAAGCAGATCGCCCGCTATCAGAGTTACGCCCCCCTGATCCGGACCGGCGACTACTACCGTCTCACCAACCCCGCTGAGGCTGATTTCTGGCACGGCTGGCAGTTCGCCGCCCCCGACGCCTCCGAGGCGCTGATGAACGTGGTGGTGGTCCACCCCCAGGGCAACCCCCAGCCCCTCCATCTGGAGTGGAAAGGGCTGGACCCCGACGCCGTCTATAAAGTCGTGCGGTGCGAATTGCAGGGGGCGCACCCCGGCCTGCCCGCCGACGGCTGGGCCAAAGAGTGCGCGGGCAAGACCTTCACCGGCGCCCAGCTGATGTATGCAGGCCAGACCCTGCCCCAGCTGTTCGGCGACTATCCCAGCGTCCAGATTTTGATTCGGAAAACCGGAAAGTGAGGCGGCGGCAATGAATCTCGAAGAAACCCTCCACAGCCAGCAGATCTATGACCCCGGCGCAGGGGAGATTCTGGCCGAACAGGATCAGTGCCTGGAACGGCTGTACGACTACAACGCCACCCGCCCCACCGAGCGGGAAAAGCGGGGCCGGATGCTGAAGGAAATGCTGGCCGAATGCGGGGAAAACTGCTGGATCGAACCCCCGTTCCACTCCAACTGGGGCGGCCGGTTCGTCCACTTCGGCAACAATGTCTACGCCAATTTCGGGCTGACCTGCGTGGATGATACCCACATCTATGTGGGCGACTGCACCATGTTCGGGCCGAACTGCATCCTGGCTACGGCCAACCACCCCATCCTCCCCGAGCTGCGGGAGAAGGCCTTCCAGTACAATCTGCCCATTCAGATTGGGCGGAACTGCTGGCTGGGGGCCGGGGTCATCGTCGTCCCGGGGGTGACCATCGGGGACAACTCCGTCATCGGCGCGGGCAGCGTGGTGACCCGGGATATTCCCGCCAATGTGGTGGCCGTGGGCAACCCCTGCCGGGTACTGCGCCCCATCTCCGACCATGACCGGGAGTATTTCTACCGGGAGCGGAAGATCCAGTGGGACAAGCTGGGCCGCTGAGTTTCCCCGCTTCTTTTGATTGTATCGCGCAGAAAGCCCCCGGGCGGTTCCGTTTTGGCCGGACCGTCCGGGGGCTGTTTTTCTTTTGCAGGGTTATTCGAGGGATTCGATCACGTCAAAGAGGTCCTTTGCCCCCTCGATGGCCTCCCGGCTGCCGAAGGCGCAGCGGACCCCGCCCGCCATGGGCCGGGCCAGCTCTGCCGCAGCCGTCTTAAGCCACTGGGCGGTCACGCCGCAGATGGCGGCGCGGTCGGCGGCGTCCAGCTGGTCGGTCACGCCGCAGAACCAGCGCCGGTCTGTTTCAAGGGCCTGCTGGCGGGGCTTGCGGGGCGGGTCGAACCGGGCCATGGTGCCGACGATGAATTCGTTGAGGTCGCTCCCGGTGTACTCCCGCCCGGCCAGCTCCGCCGGGCCTTTGGCGAAGTTCTCATAGCTGCCCCGGATGTGGGGGTCCCGGTAGGTGTAAAGCAGCTCCACCCCGCTGCCGGGCAGCATCCCGGTGCCGTAGGCGCCGCCCACCTCCCGGACAGCGTGCCAGAGGTATTCATAGGACATCACCTGGGCCAGAACCCGCCGCTCCTGGGCAAAGGCCATGGGCCAGGCCAGGACGTCATAGTTGACCCCGCCCTGAATCACAAAAGCCTCGTTGACCGGCGGGGTCAACTATGACGTCCTGGCCTGGCCCATGGCCTTTGCCCAGGAGCGGCGGGTTCTGGCCCAGGTGATGTCCTATGAATACCTCTGGCACGCTGTCCGGG
>JAHLFH010000067.1 GCA_018883885.1 Candidatus Faecalibacterium intestinavium
TCAGTAAGGTCTCGTGGGCTCGGAGATGTGTATAAGAGACAGGCTTCCGGCGTCCCCCCGCCGGGGGAAACCAGCTGCGCCGCCAAAAGCGCCGGCAGCGCCGGATAGAGGGCGATAGAGAAAAGGGGAAACAGGGAATTGGCGGCTGCCAGCGCCCGCCGGGCGCGGGGCCGGGCGGAAAACCAGCGGTAAAGGGCCTGGCACTGCCGGACGGTCACAGGGCGGCTCCTCCTTTCTTTTTAGAGCAATCCCATGAAACAACATAAAACCTGCCATACACCCAAAATGGGGTCTGGGGCAACAGCAGCGACCGCTGCCAGCGGCAGAGGGAGGGAGCTGTTGTTGGCGCAGCGCTCCGGTTTTTTCAAGGGCGTTCGTCCCGCAGAAAAAACGGCTAAGCGCAAGAGGACGGGCATTCAGATGAAAAGATATGGCCTTTCCCGAACCTGAAACGTGAGGAACGAATGTCACCTGTGTCCGGCAATCACAGTAAATTGTCGGCTTTTTCTGGGATTGCTTTAAAAGCAGGTGCTCAGGTATTCCTCCACGTCGAAGGGCTCGGGGGCCGAGTCCTTCCGCAGATAGAGGGGATGGTGCGGGTGGCCTTTTTTGCTCCGTTTGCCGAAGGTCACCCAGGGGATGTTTCTCTCCCGGGTCAGGGCCACCATCTGCCGCATCAGCCCGGGCAGATAGCTCCGCTTTTCGATCAGCGTCCCCCAGGCGGCCCACATGGTGGGTTCGGTCTGGGCCAGGACGGCCCTGAGCCAGCGAAGGTTTTCTTCGCAGAGGGCGAGGTCGGGGGTCTGGTCCATCTGGTTGGGGTCGGTGGCCCGCTGGGGGTAGACGTTGAACATGATCCAGCTGTCAAAGCCGTTGGCCGCCGCCAGCCGCTCGACGCTTTTCAGGGTGGGGTCCAGCGCGCCGGGCTGGGCTGTGCTGGGGTTGATCCCGATGCAGACCAGCGGCCGCCTGCCGGCCCGGCCCAGTACATAGCGGTAGGGCAGATAGGTGTGAGGCTCGTAATACCACATCCCGCCGGGATATTCGGCGGCCTCCAGCCGGGGCAGTTGTTCCAGTTCCATAAGGGGCGCTTCCTTTGCTTGTATTTTTCTTATATCCTACCGGAAACTTTGCCGCAAATCAACACTTTTGGGCAAAAGCGTGGTATAATGGTTTTGAACAGCCATTTTGCCGCCGCTGGATGCCCTTTCCCTCCCCGATGGAGCGGGAGGGAAACGACGTCGGCTTCCCGGCAGGCTTTGGAAGTGGGAAAGGAGCGTTCTATGCTGGACGAGTACAAAGCGGCCCTGCGCCTGGGCCAGCGCGAATACCGCGCCCGGGTGGCGCGGGGGCAGTCCCCCTATCTTGCGGTTTTGGACGACGTTCTGATGAATGTCAACATTGTCGCCCAGGAGGATCTGGGCCTTGTGAATATCCCGGCGGAAAGCATCGTGGGCACCAAGACCAGCGGACGCCACACGGCTTTTGCCTCCAATTTCATGCCCCTTCTGGGCCCGGACACCGAATTCGCCTCCAAATGGGCCAACCTCTGCGAGGCCCACATCTCGGAGGGAATCCACACCCCGGTCGTCGCCTTTGAGTTCCTCAACCGGTTTTACATCCAGGAGGGCAACAAGCGGGTGTCGGTGCTGAAATATTTCGGCGCGGCCAGCATCCCGGGCACTGTCACCCGGATGGTCCCGGCCCGGAGCGACAGCCTGGAAAACCGGATCTATTATGAATTTCTGGATTTTTACAAGCTCTCCCAGCTCAACATCGTGGACTTCTCCCGGCCGGGCAGTTTTGCCAAGCTGCAAAAACTGGTCTGCAAGGCGACGGGGGAGGCGTGGACCGACGAGGACCGGAAGAACTTCAAATCCCTTTACACCATGTTCCGCCAGCAGTTTGAGGCGCTGGGGGGCGGGCAGCTGCCCCTGACCACCGGCGACGCCCTGCTGGTCTATCTGTCGGTCTACCGGTATTCCGACGCCTGCAAGGCCACCCCCGCCCAGCTGAAGGAGCAGCTGGAAAAGCTCTGGGACGAGATCACCGTCCTCACCCAGCCCCAGGCCGTGGAGCTGATGCTGGACCCCCCCTCGGCCCGGGAGCCGCTGCTCAAGCTGAACGTCCGCATCCCCCGTCTGAGCGAGCTGAAGGTGTTTTTCCTCCACGAGCACGATGCAAAGACCAGCGCCTGGGTTCGGGCCCATCAGGAGGCCTGCGAGGTGCTGGAAAAAGAATTCCAGGACCGGGTGATCTTCTCCACCCGGGAGGACGCCAACTCCTTCGTGAACGCTGAGCAGGTGCTGGAAGAGGTGGCCCACGACGGGGCGGATCTGGTTTTTACCAGCAGCATCCGCCTGCACACGGCCTGCCTCAAGGTGGCGGCCCAGCATCCCAAAACCAAAATCCTCAACTGTTCCCTCAACACCCCCCATCCTCTGGTGCGGACCTATTTCCCCCGCACCTACGAGGCGACCTACCTGCTGGGGATGCTGGCGGGCATCGCTTCCCCCACGGATACGGTGGGCTATGTGGGCACCAACCCCATCTACGGCGTCCCGGCGGCCATCAACGCCTTTGCGCAGGGGCTGCGGGCGGTCCGCCCCCGGGGAAAGATTCTGCTGCGGTGGGCCTGCCTGCCCGATCCGGAATATCCGCTGGACTTCTCCGACCGGCCCGATATCACCGTTTTTTATGCCCGGGACAGCCGGGAGGCCCCCGATACCTTCCGGGATTACGGCCTGTGCCAGCGCCAGCCCACCGGGCTGCTCCGCCCGCTGGGGCTTCCGGTCTGGCGGTGGGATATCTTCTATCGGGAGATCATCCGCTCGGTGCTCAACGGCACCTGGGACAGCGAGGCCAGCGGCCGGGCCATCAATTACTGGTGGGGGATGAAGAGCGGCGCGGTGGAGCTTTCCTACAATGCCGAGCTGGGCGGGGGCACCCTCCAGCTGCTGGACCTGATGGAAAAGCAGCTTCAGGAGGGGATGCTGCATATCTTCCCGGCCGAGAGCTTTGCCCAGGACCATCAGCTGCATTCCCCCGCGGGGTCGGCCTATACCCCCAAGGAGCTGATGCTGATGGACTGGCTGGACGAATGCGTGGAGGGCTCGCTGCCCGCCTATGACGCGCTGAGCGCAAAAACCCGCTTCCTGGTGGATATCAACGGGCTGGAAATCATCAAACAGACGCCGGGGTCCCCGGCGGAAGGGTGAGCTTTTCGCGGGATGAAGGGAGAAAACGGGACGTGAAGATACTGGCAATTTCAGATGTGCCCGCCAAGGCGCTGTGGGACTACTGCTCCCGGGAGAGGCTGGCGGGAATCGACCTGATCCTCTCCTGCGGGGACCTTCCGGCGGGCTATCTGGAACATATGAGCAATTTCACCGCCGCGCCCATCCTGTATGTGCACGGCAACCACGACGAGGACTACCGCCGTCAGGAGCCGGGGGGTTGCATCTGCATCGACGACAAGGTCTATGTCTGCAACGGGCTGCGGATTCTGGGCCTGGGGGGCTGCATCCGGTACAACCAGGAGAACGGCTACCAGTACACCGAATGGGGGATGCGCCGCCGGATCGCCCGCCTGCGGGGGGCGGTCCACCGGGCAGGAGGGATCGACCTTTTGCTGACCCATGCCCCCGCCCGGGGCCTCAACGACGGCGGGGACCCGGCCCACCGGGGCTTTGACTGCTTCAACCGTCTCATCGAGCGGTACCACCCCCGGTGGTTCATCCATGGGCACGTTCACCTGAACTATGACCCCAGCCTGCCCCGGGTCTGCAACCGGGGCCTGACCACCGTCATCAACGCTACCGAGCGGTATCTCTTTGAGATTCCGGACCCCCTGCCCGACCGGCACTCGGGCCGGGTGAGATAACGGCGAAAATCTATTTTTATATAATGAAACCGGCCCGGACGGCAGCTGCTGTCCGGGCCGGTTTTTTTAGAAAATTCCTCCGGGTTCTGCCCGGGATGCCTCACTTGAGGCTCACGTCGTGGCGGGTGGGCTGCCCTTTGGCGAAGGCGTCCGCGCTTTCGAACACGCCCCGCACCATGCTCTCCACGTTTTCGCCGGTATAAAAGGCGGTGTGGTCGGTCAGCAGGACGTTGGGGAAGCTGCGCAGCAGGGCAAGCTCGGGGTTGGGGATGGCTTCTCCCGCCCGGTTGTAATAGTACAGGCCGTTTTCGTTTTCCAGCACATCCAGCGCCGCGGCCCCCACCTTGCCCTTCTCGATGGCGGCAATGAGGGCGTCGCTGTCGATCAGCTTGCCCCGCGCCGTGTTGATGAGCACCACCCCCGGCTTCATCTTTTCCAGGGCTGCCGCGTCGATGAGGTGATGGTTTTCCTCGGTGGCGTTGGTGTGGAGGGTGATGACGTCGGACTGGGCAAAGAGGGTGTCCAGATCCACATACTCGGCGTATTTCGCCCCCTCCGGGCTGGGGCAGAGGTCATAGGCCAGCAGCCTGCACCCAAAGGCGGACAGGTGGGCAAGGACCGTCCGCCCGATCCGTCCGGTGCCGATGACGCCCACTGTGCAGCCGGAAAGGTCCCGGCCGATCTTCCCTTTGAGGGAATAGTCCTGGGCCTCGCCCCGCTTGAGGATGTGGCCGATCTGCCGCAGGGACATCATCATCAGCATGATGGCGTAGTTTGCCACCCCGTTGGGCGGGTAGTCCACGTTGGAGACCGCCATCCCCAGCTCCCTGGCCCGCTGGCGGTCCACATGGTCGAAGCCGATGGACCGGCAGCACAGGGATTTGACCCCCAGAGCATGGAACCGCTCCACCATCTCGCGGCCCATATCGCAGGGGGTAAAGGAAATCGCGTCGTATCCGGCGGCAAGGGCGGCGTTTTCGGGGGTGGGGTAGTCCTCGCAGCCGCCGAACCCGATCCCGAATTCCTCGCTCAGGGCCTTGGCATAGGCCAGCTCGTCGTAGGGGCGCAGGGTGTAAAAAAAGATCTTCATATCCGGTTCACTCCCTCAAAAAAGCCGCTGCCCCTCATCCCGGGGGCGGGCGGCGTCTGGAATCGTTTTTTGTGGTTCCATAATAGCACGTTTGGGCCGGAGCGGGGAGGAAGATGAATTTTTTTCAGCATATCCGGGCGCGGAATCAACCGGATTGAAAAAGAAAGGACGAACCCGGGGCTTTCCCCTTGTAAAAAAGGGGAAAAGAGTGTATCCTATCCTCAGAGCATTCCGGCGGGCCGCCGGCCCGCCGGAAACGATTGAAACCGAAAAGGAGCAGAGACACTATGCGCGCCTATGAACGTCTTTTGAAGTACGCCCGGGTCTACACCACTTCGGACCCTCTTTCCGGGGAGCATCCCTCCACCGCCCGCCAGTTTGACCTGGCCCGGCAGCTGGTGGAAGAATTGAAGGCTCTGGGCGTTGCGAACGCCTTTGTGGATGAGCACTGCTACGTCTACGGCAGCCTGCCCGCCACCCCCGGCTGTGAGGACAAGCCCGCCCTGGGTTTCATCGCCCACATGGATACCTCCCCCGACGCCAGCGGCGAGAACGTCGAGCCGATTCTTCATGAGAACTACGACGGCAAGGACGTCACCCTGCCCGGCACCGGGATGGTGATGACGGTGGAGAAGTTCCCCTTCCTGGCCGATATGAAAGGGGAGACCCTCATCACCACCGACGGAACCACCCTGCTGGGGGCCGACGACAAGGCGGGCATCGCCGAAATCATGACCGCCGTGGAGACGGTCGTCGCAGAAAACCGCCCCCACGGCAAGCTCTGCATCGCCTTCACCCCCGACGAGGAAATCGGCGAGGGGGCCGACCTGTTCGATCTCCCCGGCTTCGGGGCCGACTTTGCCTACACCGTGGACGGCGACGACGCGGGCGGCATCGAGTATGAGAACTTCAACGCGGCGGCGGCCACCGTGGTCATCCGGGGCCTGTCGGTCCACCCGGGCAGCGCCAAGGACAAGATGATTAACGCCTCCAACCTGGCCATGGAATTCCATATGGCCCTGCCGATTTCGGCCCGCCCCGAGACCACCGAGGGCCGGGAGGGCTTTTACCACCTGTGCCAGATGTACGGCGACGTCACTGAGGCAAAGCTGGGCTACATCCTGCGGGACCACGACGCCGAAAAGCTGGAAGAAAAGAAGGCCGCCCTTCTCCGGATTGCCAAAAGCCTCAACGCCCGGTATGGCTCCGGCACCGTGACCGTCGAGATCAAGGACAGCTACCGCAACATGATCGAGAAGATTCTGCCCCACTTCCACCTGGTGGAGACCGCCCGCGCCGCCATCCGGATGGCCGGGCTGGAGCCGGTGGAAACCCCGGTCCGGGGCGGCACCGACGGCGCGACCCTGAGCTGGAAGGGCCTGCCCTGCCCCAACCTGGGCACCGGCGGGTTCAACTTCCACGGCGTCTGCGAGTGTACCACCGTCCAGCGGATGGACAAGGCCGCCGAGATCGTCCTGAACATCATCGGCCTTTACGCAAAGTAAACCGCAACCTGTTTATAACAAAAACCGCCCCAGCTGCGCTTGCATCGGAGGCGGTTTTTTCTGTCTGTGCGCTTATTTCTTCCGGTCCACGCCGGCCAGGTCCTTGATGACCTCCCCGGCCAGAATCAGCCCGGCCACCGAGGGCACAAAGGCGGTGGAGCCGGGGGTGGCCCGGCGGGGGGCGCCGGGCCTTGTCT
>JAHLFH010000068.1 GCA_018883885.1 Candidatus Faecalibacterium intestinavium
CCGGCATCCTCCCCGGCGGATTCCCCGTCCTGGGAGGGCAGCTCGGGCCGCCCCCAGAGCGGGACGGTGACCGTCGTGGTGGAGGGCGAGGAGGAAACCCTGCCCGCCGTCCTGTTTGAGGGCAGGGGCTATTCCATCTATCTGCCCGAGGAGGAATGGACCCGCACCATGGAGGGAGAGGGCGGCGACGTGCAGGACGTCTTTACCGCCGCGGCCAACGACAAGGTGATGCTGGCGGTCCAGTCCTCCTCCGACCCGTCCATCACCTTCGACGAGGTCTGCGAGACGCTGCTGGCGGAGGGCTATCTCCAGTCGGACGATGACGACCGGTTTTTCGCCCTGAGCGCCGACGGGGTGGTCACCTGCCAGTATATCGTGGAGGGGGAAGCCGGGACCATCTGGTATCTGTCCTGGTGTTACCCGGATACCCCGGAGTATCTCGAGGGCTGGGGCAGCCGGATTCCCCAGCTCATCGAGACCTTTGAGGCAAAGTGACCTCCCCTGCCCCGCATCAAAAAGGCCCGGCCCGGGTTCAGCGCCCGGGCCGGGCCTTGTTCTGTGAGGATAGAAAGGGGAATCACCCGGTCCGGCCCCGCCCGGCCCGGCCCTCCCGGGCCAGCTTCTGGAGCCGGGGCTTGTCCAGGACGGTCAGCCCGCCCCGGGACAGGGAGACCAGCCCCTCCTGGGCGAAATATTTCAGCAGCCGGCTCACCACTTCCCGGGCGCTGCCCATGTACCGCGCGATCTGGTCGTGGGTCATCCGCAGCTCCAGCGAGCCGGTTTTGGCCAGCTCGTCGGTCAGGAAGATGGCCAGCCGCCGGTCGGCGCTCATGAAAAGAATCTGCTGCATGGCCCACATGGTGTCCGAGAACCGCTCGGTAATCCGCTGGTAGGCAAAGCAGCGGACATAGACGTTCTGCTCCATCAGACCGCGGAAGGTCCCCGCCCCGATGCAGTAGGCGTCCACCGGTTCCTCGGCGTCGATGTGGACGTCGAAGGTCACGTCCTCCAGCACGCAGGAGGCCGACAGGATGCAGACCTCTCCCTTGAACAGCCGGTAGAGGGTGACGTCCCGCCCGTCCTCGGAAAGCAGGTAGGCCCGCAGCTGGCCCGAGCGAATCAGCAGGATGCCCACGCAGTTTTCGGTGGGGCTGTGGATGTGGGCCCCTTTTTCGTAGCGGACGGGCCGGGTGCTGCGGCAGAGGGACTCCTGCTGGCTGGCGGTCAGCTGGTCCCAGAAGGGAAAGCCGCAGGCCAGACAGTTCCGGCTGATTTCCTCGCCCGTCTGTTTAGCCGCCATAGAAGCCACCCTTTCGCAGGGCTTTGGCGGCCTCGGACCCGGCCTGCGCCCCCTCGTAAACGGCTTTGGCCACCTGAAGCAGCCCGCCGGTGCAGTCCCCCGCCGCATAGAGGCCGGGGATGGTGGTCATCATGTCGGGGCCGACCACAATCCGGTTCCCCTCCACCTCGGCCCCCATCTTCCGGGCCAGAGCGGTGCTTCCCGCAACTCCCAGCGCCACAAAGACGCCCGCCGCAGGGACGACTTCTCCCCCGGCCAGCCGGACGCCGGAGACGGCCCCTTCGCCCAGAATGGCCTCGATCTTCTCGGTCCGGACCGTGACCTCGGGCGGGAACTGGGCCGTCAGGGGGGCGCCGCCGGTCAGCAGGGTGATTTTGGAGACCACCGGCAGCAGGGCGGAGACCTCATGGAGGGCGTACTCCCCGCTGCCCAGAACGGCGATCTCCCGCCCGCGGTAGAAGAAGGCGTCGCAGGCGGCGCAGTAGCTTACCCCGTGGCCCTCCAGTTCCTTGAGGCCGGGCAGGGGCGGGGCGGCCCGGGAGGCCCCGGTGGCCAGAATGACCGCGTCGGCGGGGAATTCCCCGTCCAGCGTTTCGACGGTCAGCTTGTCGGTGAAGGTCAGGCCGACGGCCTCCGTCTCGACGAATTTGACCCCCACGGCCTTCGCCCCCTCGATGCCCCGCTGTTCCAGCTCAGCGCCGGAGATGGCCTCGGGGAAGCCGTAATAGTTCTGGATGCCCTCGGCCCGGGCCAGAGCCCCCGGCCCCCGGGACAGCACGGTGGTGTCGATCCCGGCGCGGGCGGTATACAGCGCGGCAGAGACCCCCGCGGGGCCGGAGCCAACGATTACAACATTCGACATAATGCCCTCCTGACCGGCGGCCCGGGGCCGCCGCCTCCCTTTTTGGATCTGGTTTGCTTCTTTGTGTTCAGTATGCCACGGGGCGGGGCGGTTTTTCCGTGACTTGCTTACACAAGCCGCCCCCGTCTTCCGCCCAAACATACCGCATCCCCGCCAAAAAAGCAAGAGACCGGCCCGGTGCGGCAAAATTTCCCGGGAAATTTTGGGCTTTGGGGAGCCAAACCGGCGGAAAAGATGGTATACTGAGGAAGCGGAAGAAGAATGAGAGGGAAACTGTATGCCAAAACAAAGACTGCTGTTCATCACCACCGGGGGCACCATTGCCAGCGTCCGGACCGACCAGGGCCTCCGGCCCGTCCTTTCCAGCGAGGAACTGCTGTCCCACCTGCCCGGCCTGGACCAGCTCTGCGAGCCTCAGACTCTGGCACTGTGCAGCATCGACAGCACCGACATGGGCCCGGAGCACTGGCTGATGCTGGCCCGGGCCATTCAGGACAACTATGCCCTTTATGACGGCTTCATCGTCTGCCACGGCACCGACACCCTGGCCTATACGGCGGCGGCCCTCTCCTATCTGGTCCAGAACGCCGACAAGCCCATCATCCTGACCGGGGCCCAGCAGCCCATCTCGGACGAAATCACCGACGCCAAAAAGAACCTGCGGGACAGCGTCATCTGCGCCCTCGACCCGGGCAGCCGGGGGGTCATGGTGGTGTTCGGGGGGCAGGTAATCGCGGGCACCCGGGCCAAGAAGAACAAGACCATCAGCTACGACGCCTTTGCGTCGGTCAACTTCCCCACCCTGGCGCTGGTGCAGGGGGACCGGCTGGTCCGGTACGTCCCCTCTCCCTGGCCCACCGGCCCGGTGGAGTTTGGCCGGGCGCTGGACAACCGGGTCTTTCTGCTCAAGCTGACCCCCGGCCTTGCCCCCGAGCTTCTGCCCGAAATCTTCCGGCTCTACAACTGCGTCATCGTGGAGAGCTTCGGGGTGGGCGGCATCCCGCAGGCGCTGATGGACGCCTTTGCCGAGGGGCTGGGAGAGTACGACAAGACCCGCAAGGTCCTGATCCTCACCACCCAGGTCACCTATGAGGGCAGCGACGTGGGCATCTATGAGGTGGGCAAGCGGGTCAAAAACCGGTTCCGCTTCCTCGAGGCCCACGATATGACCATCGAGGCGGTGGTGACCAAAATCATGTGGCTGCTGGCCCAGAACTGCGACAGCTTCGACCAGCTGGCCCAGCGGTTCTACCGGCAGGTCAACTTCGATACATTCTATCACTGACAGGAAAAGGGCGGGCCTTCGCGGCCCGCCTTTTTTGCGGCGGTTGGGTTATCCGGCCTTTCCGGCGTTCCGGGCAAGGTCTGCGGTATAGAGGGCGCGGGTGGCGTTCAGGACGGCCAGCACCATCACCCCCACGTCGGCAAAGATGGCCAGCCACATCCCGGCCAGCCCCAGAGCGCCCAGAAGGAGGCAGAGGGCTTTGACCCCCAGCGCAAAGACGATGTTCTGGTAGACGATGGAGCAGGTGCGGCGGGAAATCCGGATGGCAAGGGCGATCCGGGCCGGGTCGTCGTCCATCAGGACGATGTCGGCGGCCTCGATGGCGGCGTCGGAGCCAAGGGCGCCCATGGCGATGCCGAGGTCGGCCCGGGAGAGGACCGGCGCGTCATTGATGCCGTCCCCCACAAAGGCCAGCCGCTCGCCGGGGCGCTTTTGGGCCAGCAGCGCCTCGATCTGGTTCACCTTGTCCTCCGGCAGCAGCCCGGCGCGGTATTCGGTGATTCCCAGCTCCTGCGCCACGGCTTTGGCGGCGGCTTCGGTGTCGCCGGTGAGCATGACGGTTTTCCGAACGCCCGCCCGTTTCAGGGCCGCGATGGCCCGGGCGCTGGTGGGTTTCAGGGTGTCCCGAATCAGAATCGAGCCTGCGTAGACCCCCGCAAGGGCCACATGGACCACCGTGCCGGGGGCCTCAAGGGCCGGGACCGCCAACCCCAGAGACTCCATCAGGC
>JAHLFH010000008.1 GCA_018883885.1 Candidatus Faecalibacterium intestinavium
GCCGCAGACCACCGGGCGGCAGGCCAGCGTTTCCGTTCCATTTTGGAGGGAAAACGCTTCCTCCCTGCGCAGCGCGGCGGAGGGACAGGCGGCGGCAAAGGCAGCCTCCTCTCCTTCTTCCTTGAGGGTCACGGCCACCGTGTACACCAGACTGGGCTGGCCGTGGCGGGCGTCCACCGACAGCCGGGACACCCCCACCCGCGCGACTTTCCCGCGGGGAATCTTTGCCAGGCGAAGGGCCCGGTCGCAGGCCTGCGCCTCTCCGGCGGAAAGGGGCAGGCGGATATCTCTTACCAGAATCATCTATAAAAATTCCATTTCCTGTATTGTAATCTCAAGCGCCGCCTCAGTTGCTGGTGATCCGGCACTGGATCATATAGCTGCCCAGCGCAAAGATTTTGCCGTTGGAGGGCACATAGAGGGTACACGCAATGTTCTGCTGGCCCAGCACCACCGGGAAATCGTCTGCGTCGATCAGCACCACCACCTGCTCGGCGTTCAGGGTCTCGAGGTCTTCCTTCGGCCCGCAGAGGACGACGTTCATAAGCCGCTCGGTCTCCACTTCCAGCTGATAGGTGGACGCAAGATTCACCACCTGAACGTTCTCCCCCGGGATGTTGAGGGTCTTGGTGGTCAGGTCAGTGCAGTCAAAGCTGACCGAGATGGTGTCGATGTTGTCCAGGCAGACGATGCCGCTGGGAAGGCTGACCGGCATTTCGTAGACCTTGTCCAGCGCAAAGGTAGCCAGGTCGATGGTGCCCACCGCCAGGTCGGACAGGGTGTCGATGACGTTTTCCGGCCCGGCCACCCGCAGAGAGGTCTGGCTCATGGAATAGACCAGCACCGACTCGTCGAAGCCCACCGGCGTGTTGATGAACCGGACGCTCACCGGCAGCCGGGCCAGCTTGTAGACGCTCAGGGTCACTTCCACGCTCTCCCGGCTCAGGGTGATATAGTCGAACTGGACCTCGGAGCCGTTTTCATCGTAGAAGCGGAGCGCCGTCTCAATGGTCTGGGTATTGTGCAGCTCCTGGCCGTAGGTGACCTCCGCCGTGCAGCTGACCACCCGGTTGAGTTCGCTACTGGGGCCCGAAAGGGTGACCGTCTCGGCCGAGAGGGCGGTGTTGTAGAGAATATAGCCCTCCTGCACCTTGAGATAGCTGGTGCTGACCTGGACGGGCAGGACTTTTTCCTCCACCACATCAAACACCACGTTCACCGTGTTGTCCGTCCCCGCGATGGCCACGTTGATGCCGTCCACCGAGGTGTTGACGCAGCGGACCCGCAGCCAGAGATTTTTTTCTCCGCTGCTGCGCACCGAGGACCAGTCCGGGTAGACCACAAAATCGTCCTGATTCAGGCTGCCGATGGTGTAGCCGTCTCCCGAGATGGTCAGATCCACCAGCTTTTCGGGGGCTTCCACAATGCTCAGCCCCTTGGAAGTATAGCTCGTGGCGTCATAGGTATAATCCACCGGGATGCCCGTCAGGGTGATGGTGGTGTTGGGCTGGACCACGATGGTGACCACCATCCAGCCCAGAATGGCCAGCAGGATCGCCATTGCCAGCCGGATGCGGCGGTCGTCCAGTATGGATTTGCCGGACGGGGACGCCGCCCCGCCCTGGGGGCGGGAGCCAAAGGGAACCTGATTCATCCGTTCTCCCCCTTTCCCTGGGTAATCCGGGACAGCAGCTGCTGGGCCTGCCCCTTCCAGTTGTCAATCTTTCTGGTTTCGTTGACCGGCTCCTTGGGAATCATCTCATCAATCAGCCGGGTGTAGAGGGACTGACGGTCAAAATGCCGGATCAGCACCCCGTTTTTGGCCATCGAGATGATGCCGGTCTCCTCGCTGACCACAATGGCGATGGCGTCGGAGTTTTCGGCGATGCCAAGGCAGGCCCGGTGGCGGGTGCCCATATCCTTGCCCAGATCCAGATTGTTGGACAGGGGCAGCACGCAGCCCGCCGCCTTGATCCGCCCGTTTTCAATGATGGCCGCGCCGTCGTGAAGGGGGGTGCCCTCATAGAAAATGGTGCCCAGCACCTCAAGGTTTACTTCACTGTTGACGGGGGTTCCGGTGCGGACAATCTCGGAGAGATTGGTCCGCCGTTCCAGAACGATCAGCGCGCCGGTCTTGGTCTCGGAAAACCGCTCGGCGGCGTCGCAGATGGCGATGATGGCGCTCCGCCAGCTGCCCCGCAGGCTGGGGTCGTTGTGGCGGCTGCGCCAGAACACCTTGGAGATCCACTGGTCGGTCTGGCCCATCTGCTCCAGCGCCCGCCGAATTTCAGGCTGAAAGACCACAACCAGAGTCAGCAGACCGACCTGGAGCAGCGCATCCATAATCCATGTGATGGTGCGCATATTCAGGCTGGCCGCGATCAGGTAAATCAGCACGACGATCAGCGCCCCCCGGGCCAGCTGGCCCGCGCGGGTCCGGCTGACAAAGCCCAGAAGCTGGTAGACCACAAAGGCAACAATCACAATATCCAGCAGGTCCACCAGTTTGAAGGTCTGGAAATTGGAGATGATTACGCTCAGGTTCATGGGTCTTTTCTCCCTCTGCTCCTCTCAGATTCGTTCGATCAGGGCGACGGCATGGGCCGCAATGCCCAGCCCCTCCCCTGTAAAGCCCAGGTGTTCCTCGGTGGTGGCCTTGACGCTGACGGCTCCCGCTTCCACCCCGAAGGCTGCGGCCAGATTCTCCCGCATGGCGGGGATATGGGGCGCCAGTTTGGGCCGCTGGCAGAGAAGGGTGGCGTCGATGTTTTCCACCCGCCAGCCCTCTTTTTTCAGAAGCTCCGCCACCGCCCGGGCCAGAGCCAGACTATCCGCACCGGCGTAGGCGGGGTCGGTGTCGGGGAAATGCTTCCCGATGTCCCCCAGGGCCGCCGCGCCCAGAACCGCGTCCATCACGGCGTGGACCAGGACGTCGGCGTCCGAATGGCCCAGAAGCCCTTTTTCGAAGGGAATCTCCACCCCGCCGAGGATGAGCTTTCTGCCCTCCACCAGCCGGTGAACGTCGTATCCGTGCCCGACCCGCATCTGCTTCACTCCCTTGTCCGCCGGGCGGGGCAGGTCCTCCCGGGTGGTAATTTTCAGGTTGGAATAGTCTCCCCGGGTCAGCCGGACCGTCCGTCCCGTCTGCTCAAAGAGGCTGCAATCATCGGTCAAACGCAAAAACTGCTCCGGCGGCAGCTCGTCCAGGGCCGCCAGATATGCCTGCCGGTCAAAGCACTGGGGGGTCTGGACCGCGTACAGGCAGTTCCGGTCCGGGGTGGCCTCCACCAGGCAGTTTTCCGGCGTTTCTTTGCCGTTTCCCGCCCCGGCCAGCTTCACCGTATCTTTCACCGGGACGGCGGGGGCCGCCGCGCCCCACTCAGCCGCCTCATGGAGGGCCGCCTCAATGACCGTCCGGCTCACAAAGGGCCGGGCCGCGTCGTGGACGGCCACCAGCTCCCCCTTCGCGGCCAACACGCCGTTCCGGGCGCTCTCGGCCCGGGTGGCCCCGCCGCGCACGATCCGCACCGTTTTTGTACAGTCCGCGGTTTCGGCCCTGAGCCAGTCGGCATTATTACCGGCCACCAATACAATTTCGCTCACCAGAGGGCATTCCTCAAAGGCGCGGACGCTCCGGCGGAGCACGCTTTCCCCGCCCAGGTCAAACCGCAGCTTGTCAAAGCCCATCCGGGTGGAGGAACCCGCCGCCACCAGTACGGCCGAAACAGTCTTGTTCACGAAATACACCTGCCCTTGCCCGGGCCGGACCGGCCCGGCTGTCTCATCTGGATATGACAATACGATTCTTATTATAGCGGATAAATATGCAAACTTCAACACCCGTGTTTTCCTGCTGCCGGGCCGCTTTTCAGGCAAAAAAGCCCCCGTCCGGCATCTCGCCGGGCGGGGGCTTTCGGGTCAGGTTCCAGCGTATTTCACGCCGGGCCGGTTCTCTCAGGCCAGGATGGGCTTGAGGGCTGCGGCCAGGGCGTCCTTCTGGGCCTGGGCTTCAGCCAGGTCCTTGCCCAGAGTGGTGAAGTAGGTCTTGATCTTGGGCTCGGTGCCGGAGGGACGCACCACCACGGTGGCGCCGCCTTCCAGCTGGTAAATCAGGACGTTGGCGGCGGGCAGGCCGGTTTCCTCGGGCTTCTGGTAGTCGGTGACCTTGACCACCTTGTGGCCTGCGAACTCAGCGGGGGGCTCATCCCGCAGCTTCTGCATGATGCCGGCCATCTTGTCCATGCCGGTCAGGCCGGGGAACTCGAAGCTGTCCACCTTGTTCAGGTAGCGGCCATACTGCTGGTAGATTTCTTCCAGCCGCTGCTTGATGGAGGAACCGATGCTGCGGTAGTAGGCGGCCATCTCGCAGATCAGCATGGAGCCGATGACGGCGTCCTTGTCCCGGACATAGGGACCGGCCAGGTAGCCGTAGCTCTCCTCAAAGCCGAAGATGAAGCGGTCCACCTCACCGGCAGCCTCGAGGCCGGCAATCTGGTCGCCGATCCACTTGAAGCCGGTCAGGACGCTGCGCAGCTCGACGCCATAGTGGGCGGCGACCGCATCGGCCAGCGGGGTCGAAACGATGGACTTGACGGCCACCGGGTCCTTGGGCATGGTGCCCTTTTCGATCCGGCCCGCGCAGATGTAATCCAGCAGCAGAACGCCCATCTCGTTGCCGGAGACCAGCTCATAGCTGCCGTCGGGGCACTTCATGGCGATGCCCACCCGGTCGGCGTCGGGGTCGGTGGCCAGCATCAGGTCTGCGCCGCACTCCTTGGCCAGCTCCAGGCCCAGCTTGAGCGCCTCGAAGATCTCGGGGTTGGGGTAGGAACAGGTGGTAAAGTAGCCGTTGGGGTACTCCTGCTCGGGGACGATGGTGATGTCGGTGATGCCGATGTCGTTCAGCACATGGGTGACGGGGACAAGGCCGGAGCCGTTCAGCGGGCTGTACACCAGCTTGAGACCGGCGGTCTTGCACAGGCCGGGCCGCACCTGGCGGGCCTCGATGGCCTTGTAGAGCGCGTCCTTGCAGTCGTCGCCCACAAAGCGGATCAGGCCCTGCTCCACGCCCTCGGCGAAGGAAACATACTTTGCGCCGGTCAGGACGTCGGTCTTCTGGATCTCGTCGTAGACGATGGCCGCGGCGTCGTCGGTCATCTGGCAGCCGTCGGGGCCGTAGGCCTTGTAGCCGTTGTACTTGGCGGGGTTGTGGGAAGCCGTGACCATGATGCCCGCGTTGCACTGATAGTAACGGGTCGCAAAGCTCAGGGCCGGGACGGGCATCAGCGCGTCATAGATCCGGACCTTGATACCGTTGGCGGCCAGGACGCCTGCGGCAGTCTTTGCGAAGATGTCGCTCTTGAGGCGGCTGTCGTAGCTGATGGCGACGGTCTGGCTGCCGCCCTGGGTCTTGACCCAGTTTGCCAGGCCCTGGGTGGCCTGACGGACGACATAAATATTCATCCGGTTGGTGCCTGCGCCCAGCACGCCCCGCAGACCCGCGGTGCCGAACTTCAGAGCCACGGCAAAACGGTCTTTGATCTCTTCCTCATTGCCCTCAATCCTGGCCAGTTCCGGCTTCAGGTCAGCGTCCTCAAGGTCTGCTGCCAGCCAGCGCTTGTATTCATCAAGATACATGTTGAACACCTTACCTTTTGTCAAAGTTGTCAGGGGACAGAATTTGCCGCCCATAACTATTTATAATATAAACTTTCCGGTCAGCCCTGTCAATTCTGTATTGTGTACCAAGTTTTCTGCCTGAAAATCAGCAAAAGACACAAAACGTTTTCCGCTGCCTCACAGCCGCTCAAAAGGTTCGCGCAGATCCTGCAGCAGATCCAAACACTGGTCCGGGTCCGCGCCGTTCTCATAAAACCAGCGCAGCAGCGTTCCCGCCCGCTCCTCCGGCAGCCCCGGGCAGAACACGGTCTGCCCGTCCTCCCAGCCGTCGTATTTTTCCCCCATCTCCAGCACCACCCCTTCGCCCACCGCCAGGGCGCGGTAGGCCAGGGTATGGGCCTCCTGAAGCCCCTCCAGCGCTGAATATATGCGGTTAAAACAGCAAATTTCCTTTTCCTTCATCGTTCGTTCTTCTCCCTTCCGGCATTGACATCAGCCCCTGGTACCACTATAATAAATTCAGAGAAAAAAGTCCGTCGAATGCTGGCGCAAAATTCCAATTTTTTCCAAAAATTTTGCGGATGCATCGTTTCTGCTTATTTGTTTGGGGGAAGCGCGCTCTGCGGTGAGCTGCGCTTTTTCTTTTTGCCCGCCTGTTTCGGCGGCTCAGCCAGGGAGGAGCGAGCCATGTATTCAGTTCTGAAAAGCTTCGGCCTGAACGGTCTGGAAGGGTTCACCGTGGAGGTGGAGGCCGACGTCTCGGGCGGCCTGCCCGCCTTTTCCATCGTCGGCCTGCCCGACTCCGCCGTCCGGGAAAGCGGCGACCGGGTGCGGACCGCCGTGAAAAATCTGGGCTTCCGCTGGCCGGACCGGCGGATCACCATCAACCTGGCCCCGGCCAGCGTCCGGAAAACCGGCCCGGTTTACGACCTGCCTCTGCTCCTGTCTC
>JAHLFH010000069.1 GCA_018883885.1 Candidatus Faecalibacterium intestinavium
GCCAGCGCCGCCGGGGCGCTCAGAGCCATAACCGCCGCAAGCGCCGCTGCCGCAAAGGCCCGCAGGCCCTTGTATCTCTTTTTCATCCTCTGTCCCTCCATATCCTGTCATTTTGCCGGGCAGGCCGGACCGGTCGGCCGATCCATTTTCATAAGTGTATCATAAAGAGCAGACCCGGGCAAGGCGCTTTCCCCTTCCCTGGGAAATTATCACATTTGCCTCCCGGTCCGCTTCTGCCGTGCCTTTCGCACAAAGAAGGCCTCTCGGTGTGCATTTAATTTGTTGCAGCTGTCACTTGAAAGTTTTTCAGTGTCATGTATAATAAGAGATATCGGAACAAAGGCGTTCCTGAAGGGTATGGTATGCCCTTCAGGGGCGCTTTTTTATTTCAGGCGGGTGCGGATTGTGCCGCGCCCCGGCCGTTCCGAACTTTTTTCAGATGAGGATGGGAACGAAAATGGAAAACTTTACTGAGCGCACCGAACCCTTAGGCCTCTACAATCCACGGTTTGAGCACGATGCCTGCGGCATCGGCGCAGTGGTGGACATCAAGGGCCGCAAGTCCCACCAGACCGTCAGCGACGCGCTGACCATCGTCGAGCGGCTGGAGCACCGCGCCGGCAAGGACGCCGAGGGAAAGACCGGCGACGGCGTGGGCATCCTGCTCCAGATCAGCCACAAGTTCTTCTCCAAGGTGGCCGAAGAACTGAACATCCGAATCGGTTCCGAGCGGGAATACGGCGTGGGCATGTTCTTCTTCCCCCAGAGCGAGCACCAGCGCGCCCAGGCCATGAAGCTGTTCGAGCTGATTACCCGGAAGGAGGGGCTGGAATTTCTGGCCTGGCGGAAGGTCCCCGTTCACCCGGAAGTGGTGGGCCAGAAGGCCCGGGACTGCATGCCCTCCATCTGGCAGTGCTTCATCAAGAAGCCCGCCAAGGTCAGCAAGGGCATCGACTTTGACCGGCGGCTCTATGTGGTCCGCCGGGTGTTCGAGCAGGCCAGCAGCGGAACCTACCTGCCCAGCCTGTCCAGCCGGACCATCGTCTACAAGGGGATGTTCCTGGTCAACGAGCTGCGCCAGTTCTATTCCGACTTGCAGGACCCCGACTATGAATCCGCCATCGGCATGGTCCACAGCCGCTTCTCCACCAACACCACCCCCAGCTGGATGCGGGCCCACCCCAACCGGCTGATCCTCCACAACGGCGAGATCAACACCATCAAGGGCAACACCGATGCCATGCTGGCCCGGGAGGAATCCATCTCCAGCCGGGTCATGCAGGATGAGATGGGCAAGATTCTGCCCATCGTCAACACCTCCGGCTCCGACTCGGCCATGCTGGACAATGCCCTCGAGTTCATGGTGATGAACGGGATGGACCTGCCCCTGGCCGTCATGATTACCATCCCCGAACCCTGGGAAAACAACAAGAATATCAGCCAGAAAAAGCGGGATTTCTATCAGTATTACGCCACCATGCTGGAGCCCTGGGACGGCCCGGCGGCCATCCTTTTCTCGGACGGCGACGTGATGGGCGCAGTGCTGGACCGCAACGGCCTGCGCCCCAGCCGCTACTATATCACCAAAGACGGGCGGATGATCCTCTCCTCCGAGGTGGGCGTGCTGGACTGCCCGCCCGAAAACGTCCTGGTCAAGGACCGTCTGCGCCCCGGCAAAATGCTGCTGGTGGACACCGTCAAGGGCGAAGTGGTGGACGACGACAAGCTCAAGGAGATGTACGCCGCCCGGGAGCCCTACGGCGAATGGATCGACCGGAATCTGGTCCAGCTGAAAGACCTCAAGATTCCCAACACCAAGGTTCCCGGCTATGCCCGGGAAGAACTGACGAGGCTCCAGAAAGCGTTCGGCTACCAGTATGAGGAGGTCAATACCCTGATCCTCTCGATGGCCCGGCAGGGCGCAGAACCCAGCGGGGCCATGGGCGCCGACACCCCGCTGGCGGTCCTCAGCGGCCGCCGCCCGCCCCTGTTCAGCTATTTCAAGCAGATGTTCGCCCAGGTGACCAACCCGCCCATCGACGCAATCCGGGAAAAGGTGGTCACCTCCACCAGCGTCTATATCGGCGCCCACGGCAACCTTCTGGAAGACCGGCCCGAGAACTGCAAGGTCCTCAAGGTCCACAACCCGATTCTGACCGAGACCGACCTGCTCAAAATCAAGAACATGAACGTCCCCGGCTTCAAGACCGCGGTCGTCTCCATCAACTACTACAAAAACACCAGCCTCGAGCGGGCCATCGACCGGGTGTTCCTGGAGGTGGACCGGGCCTACAAGGACGGGGCCAACATCATCATCCTGTCCGACCGGGAGATTGACGAGTATCACGTCGCCATCCCCAGCCTGCTGGCCGTCTCGGCGGTGTCCCAGTATCTGATCCGGACCAAAAAGAGCACCGCCCTGGCCCTCATTCTTGAGAGCGCCGAGCCCCGGGAGGTCCATCACTTTGCCGCCCTGCTGGGCTACGGCGCCTGCGCCGTCAACCCCTATCTGGCGCAGGAGACCATCGGCGAGCTGATTGACGAGGGCCTGCTGGACAAAGACTACTACGCAGCGGTGGAGGATTACAACCGCGCCATCCTGAACGGCATCGTCAAGATCGCCTCCAAGATGGGTATTTCCACCATCCAGAGCTATCAGGGCAGCCAGATCTTCGAGGCTGTGGGCATCTCGAAAGAGGTCATCGACAAGTATTTCACCGGCACCGTCAGCCGGGTGGGCGGCATCGGTCTGTCCGAGATCCAGGCCGACGTGGAAGCGCTGCACAACGCCGCCTTTGACCCTCTGGGGCTGGATATCAGCATGCAGCTGACCAGCGGCGGCACCCACAGCTTCCGCAGCGGCAAGGAGGACCACCTCTTTACCCCCCAAACCATCGCCCTGTTCCGCAAGGCCTGCTTTGAGAACGATTACTCCGCTTTCAAGCAGTTCACCCAGCTGGTGGACAACATGGGCGAAAACGGCATGCACCTTCGCAGCCTGCTGGAATTCAACCCTCCCGCCGGCGGCGGCATCCCCCTCGAGGAAGTGGAGCCGGTGGAGTCCATCGTCAAGCGGTTCAAGGGCGCGGCCATGAGCTACGGCGCTTTGAGCAGCGAGGCCCATGAGACCATCGCCCGGGCTTTCAACATGCTGGGCGCCCGCAGCAACACCGGCGAGGGCGGCGAACCGGAAGAACGCTACCACACCGACAGCAATTCCAAGATCAAGCAGGTGGCCTCGGCCCGGTTCGGCGTCACCAGCAAATACCTCGTCTCGGCGGAAGAATTGCAGATCAAACTGGCCCAGGGCGCAAAGCCCGGCGAGGGCGGCCAGCTGCCCGGCTCCAAGGTCTACCCCTGGATCGCCCGCACCCGCCACAGCACCACCGGCGTGGGGCTGATCTCTCCCCCGCCCCACCACGACATCTACTCCATCGAGGACCTGGCCGAGCTGATCTATGACCTCAAAAACGCCAACCGTTCCGCCCGGATCAACGTGAAGCTGGTCTCCGAGGCTGGCGTCGGCACCATCGCAGCCGGCGTTGCCAAGGGCGGCGCACAGGTCATCCTCGTCTCGGGCTACGACGGCGGCACCGGCGCGGCCCCCCGCACCTCCATCCAGAACGCGGGCCTGCCCTGGGAGCTGGGCATCGCCGAAACCCACCAGACCCTGATCCTCAACGGCCTGCGCACCCGGGTCCGGATCGAGAGCGATTCCAAGCTGCTGAGCGGCCGGGATGTGGCCATCAGCTGTATGCTGGGCGCAGAGGAATTCGGCTTCGGCACCTCCCTTCTGATGGCCGAGGGCTGCGTCATGATGCGGGTCTGCAACCTGGACACCTGCCCCATGGGCATCTGCACCCAGAACCCCGAGCTGCGGAAGAACTTCCGCGGCAAGCCCGAATATATCGTCAACTATCTCCGTTTTGTGGCCTCCGAGCTGCGGGAGTATATGGCCCAGCTGGGCGTGCGGACCCTTGACGAGCTGGTGGGCCGGACCGACCTGCTCCGGACCAGAGCCACCGCCCCCGGCAGCCGGGCCGCGGCGCTCCGGCTGGACAGCATCCTCCGCAACCCCGCCATCGAAAACAGCAACGTCCACTTCCAGCCCGAGGACGTCTACGACTTCCGCCTGGAAGATACGCTGGACATGAAGGTTCTGCTCAAGAAGTTCAAGCTCAGCAGCAAGACCCCCCAGACCGTCTCCCTGAACGTCTCCAACATCGACCGCGCCTTCGGCACCATCTTCGGCAGCGAGATCACCCGCAAATACGGCGACACCCTGCCCGAGGGCCTGTTCACCGTCAAATGCACCGGCGCAGGCGGCCAGAGCTTCGGCGCGTTCATCCCCCGCGGCCTCAGCCTTGAGCTGACCGGCGACTGCAACGACTATATGGGCAAGGGGATGTCCGGCGGCTCCATCGTGGTCCGCCCGCCCAGAGAGGCGGCCTACGCTCCCGAGGACAATATCATCACCGGCAACGTGGCTTTTTATGGCGCAACGGGCGGCCGGGCCTTCATCTCGGGCGTCGCAGGCGAGCGGTTCTGCGTCCGCAACTCGGGCGTCACCGCCGTTGTCGAGGGCGTGGGCGACCACGGCTGCGAGTATATGACCGGCGGCACCGTCGTCGTTCTGGGCCGGACCGGCAAGAACTTTGCAGCCGGCATGACCGGCGGCATCGCTTATGTGCTGGACGAGGACTGGGACTTCTACCAGCGGGTCAACAAGGAAACCGTCAGCCTCGAGCCGGTGGAGCACAAGCACGACGTCGCCACCCTGAAGGAGCTGATCCGGGAGCACGTCGAGCGGACCGGCAGCCCCCGGGGCCGGGAGATTCTGGATAACTTCAGCGACTATCTGCCCAAATTCAAAAAGGTCCTGCCCTATGATTACGACCGGATGCTCCGGGTGATCGCCTCGATGGAAGAGCGCGGCCTGGACGGCGAACAGGCGCAGATCGAAGCGTTCTACGCCCAGAAAAAGGCACAATAAGGGAGGGACCAAATCATGGGTAAAAGCACTGGCTTTATGGAATATCCGCGCCGCACCAGCTCCGACATCGCGCCGCTGGAACGGCTCGAAACCTTCAACGAATTTCACGTCTGGCTCTCGCGGGAGGACCAGCAGACCCAGGCCGCCCGCTGCATGGACTGCGGCGTACCCTTCTGTCAGGCGGGCATGATGATCGGCGGAATGGCCTCCGGCTGCCCGCTGAACAATCTGATCCCCGAGTGGAACGACCTGATCTACCACGGCAAATGGGAGCTGGCGCTCCAGCGTCTGCTGGCGACCAACCGTTTCCCCGAGTTTACCAGCCGGGTCTGCCCCGCCCTCTGTGAGGCGGCCTGCACCTGCGGCGACGTCACCGGCGGGCCGGTCTCGGTCCGGGAAAACGAACACGCCATCATCGAGCGGGCCTACGCCAAGGGCTGGATGGAAGCCTGCCCGCCCCCGGCCCGCACCGGGAAGCGGGTGTCGGTGGTGGGCAGCGGCCCTGCCGGCCTGGCAGTGGCCGAATACCTCAACAAGCGGGGCCATCAGGTCACCGTGTATGAGCGGGCCGACCGTCCCGGCGGGCTGCTGATGTACGGCATCCCCAACATGAAGCTGGAAAAACAGGTCATTGAACGCCGGATCAAGCTGATGGAGGCCGAGGGCATTACCTTCCGCACCGGGGCGGATGTGGGCGGCGCTCTGCCCGCCGACGAGCTGATGGCCCAGTCGGACGCCGTGGTCCTCTGCTGCGGCGCAAAGCAGGCCCGGGACCTCGATGTGCCCGGCCGGGACGCCGAGGGCATTTACCCCGCCGTGGAGTATCTGAGCAGCGTCACCAAGAGCCTGCTGGATTCAAACTTTGCCGACGGAAAGGCCATCTCGGCTGCCGGGAAGAACGTCCTGGTCATCGGCGGCGGCGACACCGGCAACGACTGCCAGGGCACCGCCCTCCGTCAGGGCTGTACCGACCTTCTGGCCCTTGAGATGATGCCCCAGCCCCCCGAGCAGCGGGCGAAAAACAACCCCTGGCCCGAGTGGCCCCGGGTCCTCAAGGTGGACTACGGCCAGACCGAGTGTTTGGCCAAATTCGGCAAAGACCCCCGGGTCTATCAGACAACCGTCAAGGAATTCCTCAAGGATGAAGGGGGCCATCTCTGCGGCGCGGTGATTTCCCGCCTGCGGGCCGAAAAAGACCCCGAGACCGGGCGCACCCGGATGGTGCCCACCGGCGAGGAATTCGTTTATGAATGCCAGCTGGCCCTGATCGCCGCCGGGTTTGTCGGCTGCGAGGCCTACGCCGCCGACGCCTTTGGCGCCGAGCGGGACAACCGGGGCTGCGTCGTGACCGACCGGTTCCAGACCGGGACCGAAAAGGTCTTTGCCTGCGGCGATATGCGCCGGGGCCAGAGCCTTGTGGTCTGGGCCCTGCGGGAAGGCCGCGACTGCGCGGCCGAGGTCGACCGCTGGCTGATGGGCTACTCAAATCTCTGAGGCCCGTCCCCTTCTCTATTTACGCCATTCTCATTCCTATCCTGAAACGGCAAGAGCGGAGTCCCTTTTTGAGGAGCTCCGCTCTTGTCGCTTTTTGTTTTATTCTTCCGGGGCGGCGGTTTCCCCATCGGAAGCCGCTTCCTCCCCCGGGGCCGCCGTCTCGGGCGCAGCGCTGATCCGGACGTCCCGGTCCGCCGCGATATAGACGATGATGGTGGAGCCGGATTCCACCTTGTTTCCGGGCGCGATGTTGCACTCCACCACGCAGCCGGAGGCATAGGAGCCGTCGTTAAACACCATAAAGCAGCTGGGCACCAGACCCCGGCTCTCAAGCTCCCGGATGGCCCCCTCCTGGGTAAAGCCGATGATATTGGGCATTTCCACCATCTCCGGCCCCTTGCTGACCACCAGCCGGATGGTCTGCCCTTCCCCGGGCAGGGCGGTCCCCGCCGCCGGCTCCTGCCGGATGATGGTGCCCTGGGGCGCTGCGTCGTGGTATTCCTCGGTCACATAAAAGAGATAGATCCCCGCATAGTCCCGGTTGTTCTGCACCTGGGAATAGGACAGGCCCACAAAATCCGGAACGTAGTTCACCGTCTCGCTGCTGGCCGTGCTTTCCGGCTCCGAGGGGGCGGGCAGCTCGGTCTGCCCGGGGCGGCTCATCAGCAGGCTCCAGAGGGTCAGCAGGGTCAGGATGGCCAGCAGGATGAGAATGCCGGTCAGGCCAAACCCCCGGGAGGCAGGCTGGGCCGGTTCCGGGGCCGGGCGGCGGGCCGCCGCCTGCTCCGCCATAGAGTGGGACAGCTC
>JAHLFH010000070.1 GCA_018883885.1 Candidatus Faecalibacterium intestinavium
GAAGGTCACCCGCGCCATGCTCCGCCGCCGCCGTTTCTTCCGGCGGCTGACGGCGTTTTTCCTGCTGGCGGCTGTCATCGCGGCGGGCGGCTATCTGACGGTGACCATACTGTTCAAGATCAGCGCCCTGGAGGTTCAGAGCCCCGAGGGAGAGGTCCTGAGCCAGGCCGGGCCCTATTCCAGCGGGCAGGTGCTGGAAGCGCTGGGAGTCCGGCTGGAGGAAAACATCTTCAGCTTCAGCTCCCGCGAAAAAGAGGAACTGCTGGAGCAGCAGCTTCCCCTGCTGGAAGAAATCAAGGTCATCCGCCGCTATCCGGGCACGGTGGTGGTCCGGGTGACCCCGGCCACGCCCACCTATACGGCCCAGACCCCCGCCGGGTGGCTGACGCTTTCGGCCAATCTGAAAATTCTCTCGGTGGGGGCCGAGCAGCCCGCCCTGCCGGTGCTCTGGGGCGGGGACCCCGCCGCCGCGTCTCCCGGCAGCCAGCTGAGCTATCTTGCCGCAGCAGAGGAGGACGCCGGGGCGGCGTCCGGTTCGGCGGCTTCGGAGGAAGAAGCGGAACAGACCGACACCCGGCTGGAAACCTTGCAGACCCTTTTGCAGATTTTACAGGAGAGGGGACTGATGGCGGGGGTGACCCGGATCGAGTTCGCGGACCCCGAGCAGCTGGCGTTCCTCTATGAGGACCGGATCAGCGTTTTGCTGGGCACCCTCAACGGGCTGGAATACAAGATGGATTACGCGCAGTATCTGCTGCTCAACACCGACGGCAAGGGCTGCGCCCCCACCGACACCGGCGCGCTGGATTGCAGCCATCTGCGGACGGACGGCACCTTGCAGGTCATCTTTGCCCAGGGGGAGCCGGAGCTTCCTTCGGGCTATCTGGTCCCGGAGCCGCCCGCCCCGGAACAGTCTGTGGAACTGCCTGCGGAACAGCCCGCCCCAGACGCGCAGCCCCAGCCCGCCGGGACAGAGGCTGCGCCCGAACAACCGGCCGCCGGACAGGCGCCGGAACAAACCGAAATCAATCAGTGAGGAGCGTTTTTGCGTATGAAGCTTTCCCAGTTGACCGAAGGAGTGGAGTTTACCCTGGTCCAGGGCAGCCTGGACACCGAGATCACCGACATCATCTATGACAGCCGGAAGGCCGGGCCGGGGCTGCTTTTCTTCTGCATTGTGGGCACCCAGCGGGACAGCCATGAATTTGCCCCCGACTGCGCCGCCAAAGGGATCGGCGCCCTGGTCATCCAGCACGAGATTGACCTGACTGCGCTGGCCGGGGTGACGGTGCTGAAGGTGGAAAACAGCCGCCGGGCCATGGCCCTGATGAGTGCCAACCTGTTCGGCAATCCCTCCCGCCGGATGACCATGATCGGCGTCACCGGAACCAAGGGCAAAACCACCACCACCCACATGATTAAGAGTGTGCTGGAAGCCGCCGGACGGAAGGTCGGCATGATCGGCACAAACGGCGTTTCCTGCCCGGCGTTCCACCGGGAGACCGCCAACACCACCCCCGAGAGCTACGAGCTGCAAAAGATCTTCCGGGATTTTCTGGATGCGGGCTGCGACACCGCCCTGATGGAAGTATCCAGCCAGGGGCTGATGATGGACCGGGTGGCGGGCATCCGCTACGACATCGGCGTTTTTACCAATCTCTCTCCCGACCACATCGGCCCCGGCGAGCACGCCAGTTTTGAGGAATACCGCAGCTGGAAGGGCCAGCTGTTCCAGCGGTGCGATGTGGGCGTGGTCAACCTCGACGACCCCAACACCGACGCCCTTCTGGAGGGCCACACCTGCCGTCTGGTGACCTACGGCCACAGCGAGGGGGCCGACTATCGGGCCGGGGAGTATCAGCTGCTCCGGACCGCGGATTTCCTGGGGGTCAAGTTCCCGGTGAGCGGCAGGGATGAGATGGAGGTCCAGGTCAATATGCCGGGGGCGTTCAGCGTCCACAACGCCCTGGCGGCCCTCTGCGTCGGCAAGGAGCTGGGCCTGCCGGATGCGGCCATCCACGAGGGGCTTGCCGCCTGTTCGGTGAAGGGCCGGGTGGAGCTGGTGCCCATCAGCAAGAAGTTCACCATCCTGCTGGACTACGCCCACAACGAGGTCTCCACCGAGAGCCTGCTGACCACCCTGCGGGCCTACCACCCCAACCGGCTGGTGGTGGTCTTTGGCTGCGGCGGCAACCGCTCCAAACTGCGCCGGTACGGCATGGGGGAGGTCTGCGCAAGGATGGCGGATTTCTCCATCCTGACCGAGGACAACAACCGGTTTGAAAAGGTCGAGGACATTCTGGCCGATATCCGGGAGGGGATGAACCGGGGCAACCCCGACGCCCCCTTTGTGGAGATTCCCGACCGTCTGGACGCGCTGCATTATGCGGTGGATCACGCCCAGCCGGGGGACATCATCGCGGTCATCGGCAAGGGGCACGAGACCTACCGGGACCGGATGGGGGAGAAAACCCCCTTCCTCGAGCGGGAGCTGCTGGAAGAATACGCGGCTCAGATCGGACTGGAATAAAGAAACTCGAGACAGAAAAACGGGCCTGCGCTCCCATTGGGAAACGCAGGCCCGCTTTTTACTTTTGCAGGGAAAGGGTTTTACAGCACCCGTACCCGGATGACGGCCGGGATGGAGGCCAGACGGTCCTTCAGGTCCTGCTCCACCGCGCCGGTCACATCCAGCATGGTGTAAGCCATTTCCTTTTTGCTCTTGTTGACCATGTTTTCGATGTTCAGGCCTGCATCGGTGGTCAGGCTGGTGATCTGGCTGATCATGCCGGGGGCGTTCTTGTGGATGATGCAGATCCGCTTGCCGCCGGCCCGGGGCTGATTGACCTCAGGCAGGTTGACCGAGTGGGTGATGTTGCCGTTCTTGAGGTAGTCGCTCAGCTCGAGGGCGGCCATGGCGGCGCAGTTGTCCTCGGCTTCGGGGGTGGAAGCGCCCAGATGAGGGGTGCAGATCACGCCCGGTTTGCCCAGCAGCTCGGCGGAGGGGAAGTCGGTCATGTACATCCCCACCTTGCCGGTCTCGAGGCCTTCCAGAAGGGCCTCGTTGTTGACCAGCTCGCCCCGGGCGTAGTTGAGAATCTTAACGCCGTCCTTGCACAGAGCCAGAGTCTGGGCGTTGATGGTGCCCTTGGTAGTGGGCAGATAGGGCACATGGATGGTCAGATAGTCGCACTGGGGCAGCATATCGTTCAGGTTGACGCAGTGGCGGACCTGGCTGCTCAGGTTCCAGGCGGCGTCGATCGAGATATAGGGGTCATAGCCGTAGACGTCCATCCCCAGATCCAGGGCCGCGTTGGCCACCCGGGACCCAATGGCGCCCAGGCCGATGACGCCCAGCGTCTTACCCTTGATCTCGTTGCCGACAAACTGCTTTTTGCCCTTCTCGACGCTCTTGGCCAGGGCCGGGTCTCCTGCGAGGCCCTGAACCCACTGGGCGGCGGCGGGAACGTTCCGGCTGCCTGCAATCAGCATCCCCATCACCAGCTCGGCCACGGCGTTGGCGTTGGCGCCGGGGGTGTTGAAGACCACGATGCCCTGCTCGCTGCACCGGTCCAGCGGGATGTTGTTGACCCCCGCGCCCGCCCGGGCGATGGCCAGCAGGTTTTCGGGGAAGGCGGCGTTCAGAAGGTCGGCGCTCCGCACCAGAATTCCGTCGGGGGCGTCGGTGTCGGCGTCCACCTCAAACAGGTTCTTGGGCAGCTTTGCCAGCCCCACCGGGCTGATGGCGTTCATGGTCTTGATGGTAAACATATCTCGGTATCCCCCTTGCGCGGTTTATGCGTTCTTTTTGCGGAAATCGTCCATGAACTGGACCAGCTTGTCGATGCCTTCCGGCGGCATCGCGTTGTAGATGGAGGCCCGCATGCCGCCTACAAGGCGGTGGCCCTTCAGGTTGACGAAGCCTGCCTCCGCAGCCTCGGCGCAGAACTTTTTGTCCATGTCGGGGTTGGGGCTGGTGAAGGTGACGTTCATGGTGCTGCGGTATTTGTGCTCCACCGGATTGACGAAGAAGTCCTGGCCGTCGAGATAGTCGTAGAGGACCTTGGCCTTCGCCTCGTTGATGGCCTGCATCTTCTCCAGGCCGCCGACCTCGTTTTCCAGATAGTTGAGCACCAGCCCGGTCATGTAGATGCACCAGCAGGGAGGCGTGTTGTACATGCTGTCTTTCGCCAGCAGGGTGGTGTAGTTCATCATGGTGGGCACGGTGTCGGCTGCGTGGCCCAGCAGGTCGTCCCGGACGATGGCGATGGCCATGCCGGCGGGGGCGACGTTCTTCTGGACGCCAAAGTAGATGCAGCCGTATTGGGTGACGTCCACCGGACGGGAGAGGATCATCGAGCTCAGGTCCGCCACCAGAGGGATGCCCTCCACCTGGGGAATCTCCACGAACTGGGTGCCAAAGATGGTGTTGTTCTGGCAGATGTGGATGTAGCTGGCGTCGGCGTCGTATTCAATGGCGTTGACGTCGGGGATGTAGGTGAAGTTTTTGTCCTTGCTGGAGGCGACGATCTTTGCTTCACCGAACTTCGCGGCCTCTTTGGCCGCCAGGTTGGAGAAGTTGCCGGTGACGATGTAGTCGGCTTTGCCGGTGGTCATGAAGTTCAGGGACACCATGGCGAACTGCTGGGTGGCGCCGCCCTGGAAGAAGCCCACTTTATAATTGTCGGGAATTTTCATCAGCCGCCGCAGGGAGGCTTCGGTGTCGGCGATGATCTGCTCGAACCACTTGCTGCGGTGGCTCATCTCCATCACGCTCTGGCCGCTGGCGCCGTACTCGAGCAGCTCGGCCTGCGCCTGCTTGAGGACTTTTTCGGGCAGCATGCTGGGGCCCGCGCTGAAATTATAAACTCGTGCCATATCGAAAACACTCCTTTTCTGTATCCGAAGGCCCCGCAGGCTCCTTCATTTTGGCCTGTGCGGGGCGGCTGCAACGGTGGGTTGTTGTGAGGATAGTATACCGGGTTTCCGGGGCGGGAAACAAGAGCCCTTTTGCACAAAAAAAGCCCGGGGCGTCTCGGATGAAATCACAGAACACACAAATGTCTTTGTGTGAAGGACAGAATATAAGACAAATGTAAAAATAACAATGGAACAGGGCCACAAAATCGGAACAAACCCTTGCGCAGGGGCGGAAAATCCGGTAAAATAAAGCTGTTAGAGACAAATGTAAAAGAAAAAACGGCAAAAAAGGAGGGCGAGGGCGGATGTATGGGCTTCCCGATGGATTAAAACCCCTTTCGGCTGCCGAGGAGCAGGTGCTGCTGGCGGTCTGGGCCGCCGGACCCCGGGCCGCCCGGCGGGAGATCGGCGAAAAACTGCCCGAGAAGCACTGGGCGGACGCTACCCTGCTCAATTTTCTCTATCGGCTGGAAGCCAAGGGGTGGGTCCGGTGCGAAAAAGAGGGGAACCGAAACCTCTATACCCCCGCCGTCACCCAGCGGGCCTACCGGGTCTACTGTATGCGGGAGCGGCTGGACACCCTGTTCGGCGGGGACCTTGCGGCGGCGGTCCGGGCGCTGGTCAGCGAGAGCGGCTGCACCCAGAGCCAGCTGGAGCAGAGCGTCCGGGTGCTGGAGGAAAAATACGCCGAGGCCGATGAATACGACTTCTATGATTGAGGGAGGAAGGACGATGGACCGAAACTGCAAGCTGTCCGCCAAAGGCTGCGGCGGCTGCCCGATGCTGGGGACGGATTACCCGGCCCAGCTCAAACAGAAAGAAGAAAAGGTGCGGGCCCTGCTGGGGAAATACGGCCCGGTTCAGCCCATCCGGGGGATGGAACATCCCTGGCACTACCGCAACAAGGTCATCTCCACTTTTGCACCGGGGCCGGGCGGGCGGCTGGTCTCCGGCATCTATGCGACGGGAAGCCATAAGGTCCTGCCGGTGGAGACCTGCCTTTTGCAGGATGAACTGCTGGATCAAACCATGGCGGCGGTGCGGGAGGCGGCCAACGCCTGCCGCTACACCCCCTATCAGGAGGATAAGGGAACCGGCCTGCTCCGCCACTGTCTGCTGCGGAGGGGCTTTGCCACCGGCCAGATCATGGTGGTGCTGGTGACCGGCCAGCCGGTGCTGCCGGGGGCAAAGAATTTTGTCCGGGTGCTGCTGGAGGGGGCTGAAGCGCGGGGAATCAAGATCAACACCGTGGTTCAGAATTATAACCCCCGCCGCACCAGTGCGGTTCTGGGCAGCGAAGAAAAGGTCCTTTACGGCAAGGGTTTCATTCTGGACGTTCTCTGCGGCAAGCGGTACGCCATCAGCCCCCGGAGCTTTTATCAGGTCAACCCGGTCCAGACCGAGGTTCTCTACGGCCTGGCGGTGGAGGCGGCGGGGCTGACCGGGGCGGAGACGGTGCTGGACGCCTACTGCGGCATCGGGACCATCGGCCTGACCGCCAGCGAGAAGGCGAAACGGGTGGTGGGCGTGGACGTCAACGCCGACGCCATCCGGGACGCCGTGGGCAACGCCCGGCACAACCAGGTGAAAAACGCCCGCTTCTTCGCGGCCGACGCCACCCGCTGGATCGCCGAGGCGGCGTCGGCGGGGCAGTGGGCCGACGTGATTTTCATGGACCCCCCACGGGAGGGCTCTACCCCGGAATTCCTCGAGAGCGTTGCAAAGATGGCCCCCCGGCGGGTGGTCTATGTCAGCTGCAACCCCGAAACCATGGCCCGGGATCTGGCCCTTCTGACCCGGAAGGGCTATCGGGCCCAGTGGTTTGTCCCGGTGGATATGTTCCCCCACACCGAACACATTGAAACCGTGGGCTGTCTTGTCCGCACCGGAACCGGGAAAAAAGAGGGCCGCCCCCGGTAAGACCGCCGTCTGAAAGCGAGCCCTAGAGCATCCCCTGAAAAAGTCAACAATTTACTGCAAACGCCGGACACAGGTGACATCAGTTCCTCAAGTTTCAGATTCGGGAAAGCCCGTGCCTTTTCATCTGAATGCCCGTCCTCTTGCGCTTAGCCGCTTTTTTCTGCGGGACCAACGCCCTTGAAAAAACCGGAGCGCTGCGCCAGCACACGCCTCGCTGTTTCCGCCGCAAGCGGCGCTTCGGCGGTGCTGCCACCCGCCCGTTATCGGAAGCTGGGGCTTTTGCTCTCTTGCGCTTAGCCGATTTTCGCGGCGGGACGCGCTGCGCCCTTGCGAAAACCGGAGCGCGGCGCCAACAACAGCTCCCTCCCTCTGCCACTGGCAGCGGTCGCTGTTGTTGC
>JAHLFH010000071.1 GCA_018883885.1 Candidatus Faecalibacterium intestinavium
CGCTCAGAGCAACGCCAAGGACGGCATCTCTCTGGTGCAGACCGCTGAGGGCGCTCTGACCGAAGTCCACGATATGCTCAACCGTATGTACGAGCTGGCCGAGCAGTCCGCCAACGGCACCTACGAGGATGAGGTCGACCGTGTGCAGCTGCAGAAGGAAGTCGACAACCTGACCGCTGAAATCAACCGCATTGCCGACAGCTCCAACTTCAACGGCATCAACCTGCTGGACGGCTCTCTGACGGCGATCGAGGGCGCTCAGAGTGTGACGGATCTGACCGGCGGAAATGTGGATGCGGGCAACGGCGTTGCTTTCACCCAGACCATTACGTTCGCTTCCACTGCAAATGCAAACGCTACCATGACCATGGAGCTCAAGTACATGGATAAGGACGGCAACGTCAAGACGACCAATCTGACTTTCGAGGTCACTGCTAATACTGCAGCTGCCATGGGCGAGGGCGCAGCGGAGGCTTTGAGGCAGGTCTTTGGAGACGGCTACACGGTGACAAACACTACCGGCACAGTGAAGATCCAGGCAGCTGAGAACGGCGCGGACCAGTCCTCTATTATTTCGCTCAAACTGACTGGCGATGGCTATACTGCTAACACGGGTAATACAATCTCGCAGGCAACTGAAGGCAAAGACAACTACTATGCAATTGAGGACGTTGGCGGCGCTGATACTGTCGGAAACACCTTTACCATCGACGGCACCACCTATGAGATCGTCACCCAGGGCAGCGCGGCCAAGGATGGCAACAAGGCACTCTATGTGGAGCAGCCTTCGGGAACTGATTTGACGGCAAACAGCGTGAAGTCCATCGTGGACCAGCTGAAGGATTACGGTGTGGACGCCACGGCAAACGGCAATGACATTGAGATTACCGCTGCCGGGGCTGATGCCAAGGGCAAGGGCGGTCTGAGCCTCCAGATCGGCGACACCGGCGAGGACTTCAACCAGCTGAAGGTTTCCATCAATGACTGCCACGCCGACGCTCTGGGCATCGACAACATCAGCATCGCCACCCAGGAGGGCGCACAGGCGGCTCTGGCAACCATCAAGAACGCCATCAACTACGTCTCCGACGTCCGCGGCGGCCTGGGCGCCATCCAGAACCGTCTGGACCACACCATCAACAACCTGTCGGTCATGCAGGAGAACATCCAGGATGCCGAGAGCTCGATCCGCGACACCGACATCGCCGACGAGATGATGGACTACACCAAGAACAACATCCTCATCCAGTCCGCTCAGGCCATGCTGGCCCAGGCGAACCAGGTGCCTCAGGGCGTCCTGCAGCTGCTCCAGTAAGCCCAAACGCAGCCTGATGGATGAAGCTGCATAACTCCCGCCCCGGTTTCCTCGCCCTGAGGCACCGGCCCCATAGGGAAAAAGCAGCAAATCATGAGCAGTAAAAGGGGATTTGTTCCCAAACCACACAGAAAAGGGGGGCGGCCCATTGGGCCGCCCCTTTTTCTTGGTGTGGGGCGTCTGCGGGAGACGGGCGGGACCCTGCGTTTCCCACAGAGGCCCGGCATCACAGAAAAAACGAAAGGACGTGTTCTGAATGAAACAGCCGCTGCTCTCCATCGGCATGATCTTCAAAAACGACATCCGCTGCATCGAGCGGTGCCTCAAATCTCTGGCTCCTTTGCGGGAGGCCATCCCCTGCGAATTGGTCATGGCGGATACCGGTTCCACCGACGGCAGCCGGAAGATTGCGGAACAGTACGCCGACCTTCTGGTTGATTTTGCGTGGGTCAACGATTTCGCCGCCGCCCGGAATGCGGTCATGGAACGGTGTACCGGCAAATGGTATCTGACCATTGATACCGATGAATGGCTGGACGAGGATTTTTCCCAGCTGGTCCAGTTTCTCCGCAGCGAGGAGGCGGATTCCTGCGAGGAAGCCCGGGTCGTTCAGCGCAATTACATGGACCGGGAGCTGGAGGAGTACAGCGATTTCTTCGCCGCCCGGATGGGCAACCGGGAAAAAGGGAAGCTGATCTATGCGGCGCCGATCCACGAATACCTCACCTACAAAGACCGGACGTTGGAAAGCCACATCGCGTTGCCCCGGGTGATCCTTCACCACGACGGCTATCTGGAGATGACGCCGGGGGCCCAGAAAGAGAAACAAAAACGGAATATGGTCCGCCTGCGGGAGGAGCTGGAAAAAGATCCGGAGGACTTGCGGACCCTCAAGCACTGCATGGACTCGGCGGGAAGCGATGCAGAACGTCTGAAATATGTCCGGATGGCGCGGCAGGTGCTGGCTGACCGAAAAGACGCTGATCCGTTTTTCAGCAATGTATATGACACCTGCGCCCGCTTCTATCTGGGAAAGGATTCGGAGGCGCTGCAGGACTGCCTGGAGGAGTGGCACAGAAGGGTGCCGTTCTCTGCCCTTTATCAGGTGGACGGAGAGTATCTGTACGCCGCGCTGGAATACCAGGAAGAGCGGTATGAGAAGGCCCTCGAGCACGTCAGGGCCTACGAGGAAGGGGTTGCTGCGGTAGACCGGGGAGAGGACCTTCGCTGTCCGGACCGGCTGAGCGTTATGTATTCCTTTGAGGCTCCCACGTTTCGGCAGAAGATGACCTATACCCGGTTCCACAGCCTGTGCAAGCTGGGGCGGTTCGAGGAAGCGGATGCCCTTTTGAAGGAGCCCGCATTGCTGGACATGAAACCGTCTGCGAAAGGGGCTCTGGCTCTGAAGGTGCTGGAATACTGGCCCCAGCTGCACCAGGCGGACGCTTTCCTCCGGGCTGTCTGGGACCGGGCCGCCTCCGACCTGGCGGAGGCGACAGCGGCAAAGAAATACAACGCCTGCCGGGAATGGGCCAAAGACCTGGCGGCCATGTTCCGGCAGCACTACGAAAAGCAGGGACGGGAGGTTTTGTACTCCTTCCTCGGGATGGAAGACCGCGCCCCCGGCCTCAGCGCCCGGATTCTTTTGTCGGAGGACCCGGAGGAGATTTCCCGGCGGTGGCAAGGCGTCAAGGAATGGGAAGATATCTTCCCGGATGCCTACATTCACGTCATGGAACTGGGCCTGCCCTTCCCCGCCGGGTTCTACCGCCAGCCCTCGGAACAGCTGAGCCGGCTGGCCGCCGCGCTGGCGGCAAGGCCCGCCCTGCCC
>JAHLFH010000072.1 GCA_018883885.1 Candidatus Faecalibacterium intestinavium
GCCCGAGCTCTTGCTGGAGCTGCCCGAGGACCCGCCCGAGGCGGACCGTGCCGCAGCCTTTGCGCTGGCGGCAGCGGCCTCCTGCTGGGCCTGGGTCCGCTTGAGGTCCCATTCGCCCTGGGCGATGGCCAGCTTCTGGCTGGTGACGTCGTTGTCGAACTTCTGCTGCGCCAGCGCGTCCTGATATTCCTGCTGGGCCGTCTGGTTTTTGTAGGCCTGCTGGGTCAGGCTGTCCTGCCGCAGCGCCTCCTGCATCTGCTGGTCCCAGGCGGTTTCCGCCTGCTGGGCCTCGTACTCCCGGTTGCCCGAGTAGATGCCGTAGCCGGTCTGAATCAGGCCGTTGGCCAGCGAACCGAGGCCGGTGGTGCCGGTGATGGCCAGCTGGATGACGTCCCCGATGAAGCCGAGGACGGTCATCACGTTCTGGAAGGTCTGCTGGTTCCGGGCGTCCTGATACTGCTTCTGCTGGCTGTAATAGTCCCGCATGCTGTTCAGCTGGCCCAGATAGTCGGTGTACTCGCTGTAATCCCTGGCATAGGCTTCGTTGTAGGCCTGGCCCTTCTGGTCCAGCTGGGTGTAGTAGTCCTGTAACTGGCGGTAGTACTGGTCCTGCGCGTTCTGCTCCTGGGCGGTGACCATCTCCAGCTCCTCAAAGAGGCGGTCGCCCTGGGCGTTGTAGGTGTCCAGCGCCAGATTGTACAGGGTGGGCACGACGCTGTCCAGCGCGTTCATCTGCTGCTGGTAGGCCTGCTGGGCCACGCTGGCGGCGTAGCTGGAGCTGTACCCGCCCGTCAGGGCCGCGGCCTGCGCGGCGGCGTCGGTGCTGGCGTTGTGGGCGTTCTGGGTGTACATCTGGGCGTATTGTTTATAGACCGGGTCCTGGGTGTAATTGTAGGAAAAATCCTTCTGCTGGCCGGCCTGCTGCAAGAGAGAGTCGATCTTGTCCTGATACTGGCTCTCATAGTCCGCCGGGCGGTTGTTCTGCCAGGCCTTGAGGTCGTTTTCCGCCTGGACCACCGACTGGCTGGGGCTGTACTGGGCCGAGCCCAGCGCACTTTCCAGCGCTTCCAAACTGTCGAGGCCTGCGGTGCTGTACTGTTTTTTCTTGGTAGACGCCATGGTCTCCCCCTTTCGTCATACGCTGCTCAGGGCTTCCAGCCGGCTGCGCAGCTCGTCGGACATATTTTCGGTGTCCAGATTGGTCAGCACATATTGCAGTTGCTCCTGCATCTGGTAGAGATAACTGCGGATGGCCCGGGCGTCCTCCGGGGCCATGTTTTCGCTGAGCTTGGGCAGGCTGATCTTGCCGATGCCCGCAATGCTTGCCATCCTTTCCTTCCTCCTTTGGCTTGTTGTGGGTTCCGGCCTTCACCCCTGGGTCAGCCCGCCCCGGGCGGCGGCGAAGGTCCGGGTCAGGCTCCGCAGGGTGATCTGCCCTTTGCCCCGAAGCCGAAGGCGCAGGCTGTCGTGCCGCCGGGGAATCAGGGGCAGGGTCAGCTTTTCCCGCTGGTCCCCCACCGCCCGGGAAACAGCCGTCTCCCACCGGCCGCCGTCGTAGCTGAGGGCCACTTCCACCGTGGTCCGGGGCGCGGCTTCCAGCCGGAGCACCAGCCGGGAGAGGTATTTGTCCTCCGACTCGTCCAGCCCGAACTCCCCCGAGACGAAGGAAAAGGAGATCTTTTCCTCCACCCCCTCGGCGTTCTCCCCGCCGGCCTCCCGCCGGGGGTCGGCGATCCAGAGGTCCTTGCCGTCCCAGAGATAGAGCTGGCGGCCCGTGCCCGCCATCTGGTAAGAACAGACGTTTTCCTCCTGCCAGATGCCCCGCTCGGTGTCGTAGACCAGCAGCCGGGAGGTTTCTTCCTCCCCGGCCTGACGGGTGATGTGGAGGTAATACCGTCCGTCCAGCTGGCCGCTGACGGCCCGGGACAGGTTTGCCAGGCCGCTGGGGTCCAGCGCCGCCGACGCCTTGACCGGCAGGCTCCCGTCCCAGGACATCACCCCGTCCCGGGAGAGATAATAGAGGGTCTCGTTGATGACGCAGAGGCTTTTGGCGGCGTTTTTCGCCACCCCCCGGCAGTTGAGAGAGGTGAGCTGGAAGTCCGAGGGCTTGGAGCCGTAGAGCTTGTGGAGGACGTTCTCTTTGAAAAAGAGGGCGTACCCCATGCAGGTGGCCGCGCCGGTGAAATGCCCGTCGCTGCCCACCGTCACCGCGTAGCTGTCGGCGGCGTTGTTCTGGTAGGAAAACCAGTTGGTGGGGTCGCCCAGCTTGCAGGCGTAGATGACGTTTTCTTTGGAGTTGCAGCCCCAGACCCGGTTGTCGCACTCGGTCAGGAAGTCCAGGTCGGGCACCCGCCGCTCTACCGTCGCCGGGCCGTCCAGCGGATATTCCTCGCTGTCGCTGCCGTCGATGCTGGTCCAGACCGCGGTGTCCCCGTCCCGGACCAGCCTGCCGTAAAAGTGGTCCCCCTGCGGGGTGATTTTCACCCGCAGCAGCCCTTCTTCCACGCTGTACAGCACCTGTTCGCCGTCAAGGTCGGCCCCCATCCCGGCCTTGTCCGCCCCGGTGTTCGAGAGGGTGACGGTGTCCCAGGCGGAGAAGCCTTCCTCCAGCCCGGGGGCCGAGAGCAGGCAGTGGTCAAGGGTGACCATGTTCCACTTCTCGTCGGCCTCGCTGTACACTTCCAGCACCCCGTCCGACCGCCAGGGCAGGCTTGCGCTGGTCACCCGGAGAAACACCTCCCCGTCGGCGGGGTCTTCCGGTTCCTCCAGGCCCCAGCGGTCCACCTCATAGGTTTTGCCCTCCCCGTCGCAGGGGGTCATCTCGAGGGGGGTCCCGCCGCTGGAAGTCCAGACCATCCCCAGCGGGGTGAGGGAGCCGTCGGCGGTGTCGAAGGCCAGCTTGTCCGGGAAGATCAGAATCTTTGTCCCGATGCCGACCAGCGCCTTTTCCCCGTCGGTCAGGACGTTTTCGAGGGCGGCCGGCTCCTCCCCCGGGTCGTCGGGGGTGTAGGTCAGGTTTGTTCCGCAGACCATCAGCAGCCCGCCCAGCTGATACATCCCGTTGACGCCGGACGCCTCCCGCAGCTTCTGCCGGGGCGGGCGGGTGCTGAGGGCCGGAAAATCCCGGGAGGAGAAATTCAGCGCCTCGCAGAACTCCGCCTCGGTGCAGCTGTAGGTTTCATTCAGCCCGCCGAAGGCCCGCAGCATCGAGCGGCTGTTCCGGATGGAAGGGAGATTGGACAGATACACAGCGCCGCCCCCTTACCATTTCACCCGCACCGGCCGGGGCGTCCGGGCCCGCCGCAGCCAGAGCGTAAACTCCGCCAGGATGGTGTTGTACTGGGTCATCTCCCCCGAATAGCGGTCGATCTCCCCCAGTGCGCCGTCGATCATGGCGCAGAGATAGTGGGGGTAGAGCCGGTCAAAGGGGGCGGGAATCAAAAGCTCGGCCCCGTCGTCCAGGCCGCCGTCCCAGGCGAGGTCCGCCCCGGC
>JAHLFH010000073.1 GCA_018883885.1 Candidatus Faecalibacterium intestinavium
GGGCAGGCTGCCGCAGGTGCCGGCCACAATGCCGCGGCTGCTGTCGATCTGGCCGGTAGCCGAGACCCCAACGCCCGAAGGCTCATAGCCCGCCGCGCGGCAGGCTGCCAGCGTTCCAGCCGCAGCCTTCCGGACGGTATCCAGAATCGGGGTGCGATAGCCATCAAAGCTGACGCTGGTCTCCTCACGGAGCAGGACCTCGCCCGTCCCGGTCACAAGGCCCAGTTTGACGGCCGTTCCGCCAATGTCAATCCCAAGATATGTCTTCATGGTTACCTCAAGTCCTTGATGGCCGCAGTAAAGCGGGCGGTGATCTCGGCCGGGCGGGTGATTGCGCCGCCCACTACCAGCGCGAACGCACCGGCTTCCAGGGCCTTGCGGGCCTGCTCGGGATAGTGGATGTGCCCTTCCGCGATGACCCTGGCCGGGCAGTTTTTGGCCAGCCGGGCGATGAAATCGAAGTCGGTCTCGTTGATGCCCTCGGTTTCAGGGGTGTAGCCCCGCATGGTGGTTCCCACAAAATCGGCGCCAGCCGCTGCGCAGGCCATTGCCTCCTCATCGGTGGCGATGTCCGCCATCACCAGCTGATCCGGGTACTTCTGCTTGATCTCCCGGATAAACTCGGCGGAGGTCGTTCCGTCCGGGCGCAGGGCGCTGGTGCCCTGCACCGCGAGGATATCCACCCCACAGGCCACCAGCTCGTCCACTTCTTTCATGGTGACGGTAATGTACATCGGGGTGCCGGGGTAATCCTTTTTGATGATGCCGATGACCGGCAGGTCCACCACCTGTTTGATCTGGGTGATATCCCGCACGGTGTTGGCGCGGATTCCCACTGCGCCGCTCATGGCGGCGGCCTTGGCCATCAGCGGCATGACGCCGCCCTCTTTGGTGTACAGGGGTTCATGCTCCAGCGCCTGACAAGAGACGATCAGGCCATGCTCGATCTGTTTGAAAATTGCTTCCTTTTCCATCTGGATCTCCTCCTTTACGGGGCGGTTCAATCGCCCATCCGAATCTTGACGACCGCTTTGCGAACCCGGTTGGAGACGGGGCTGATGCAGCTGGGCTTGTGGTATTCGCCCGGCAGGAAGAGCGCGAATCTCCCCTCCCCCAGCAGGCCGCTGGACTGTTCCGGACCAACGGCAAAGCCGCAGTCCGCCTTCTCGTCGAACGGCCCGTTCGGCTCGGCCTTTTCCGTCCAGGCCCAGTACTCGCTGCCGGTCAGGTCAATCTGAAGATCTGCATACAGGCGATGGTATTCAAACGCGGCCCCCTCGGCCGGGCGCAGGTCGGCGTCCATCACATTGACATAAACCGCCCGGCCATCCACCTCGGTGCAGCCGTTGGGCAGCCGGGAGAGGTCGTTTTCTTCCAGCCAGCGGATGGCGGTATCCAGCGCAGGATGGATGCCCCGGTAACGGTTCAGGCAGCTGAGACAATCGGTCACCATAGCCAGTTCCTCCGTTTCGTTTCATCACAAGCGCCCGGTGCTCCGCCCCTTCCCGGGACCGGCAGCCACCGGGCGCTTGGTTTGTGATTTGTATTTTCCGACCGGTTACAGGGCAGAAACCCCGGCGACGGCGTCGCGGATCATCCGCTCCGCCTCAACGATCACCGGCTCGTCCTCCGGGATCAGGTTGGGCAGCGGCGCACGCACGCCGCCCAGCTCAAGGCCGTACATCCGGCGCAGGAGTTCCTTCTGCACCGCGTAGAGGTTGCCGTGGGCCTCACACATCTTATAGATGATCCGGTCGGCCTCATACTGCACCTTGCGGGCGGCGGGGATATCCCCCTTCTCGATCAGCTCGTTCATCTTGAGGAAGAGCTCCGGCATTACCGCGTAGGTGCCGCCGATGCCGCCGTCTGCGCCCATCGCACGGCCGGAAACAAACTGCTCGTCCGGGCCGTTGAAGACCACGAACCCGCCTTCGCCCCGGGCGGCGATGCCCGCATCCTTGAACATCTGAATATCCTGGGTCGGCATGGAGGAATTCTTCACCGCCACAACGTTGGGATTTTTCAGCATGGTCTTGAGCAGGCTCATGGTCAGGGCGGTGCCCGCCAGCTGCGGGATGTTATAAATTACGAACTCGGTGTTGGGGGCCGCGGCGCTCATGGCGTTCCAGTATTCGGCGATGGCGTATTCCGGCAGGTGGAAGTAGATGGGCGGAATCGCCGCGATGGCATCCACGCCGCACCCTTCCGCGTGGGCCGCCAGCTCAACCGAGTCGGCGGTGTTGTTGCAGGCTACATGGGCGATCACCGTGATCTTGCCCTTTGCCTCGCTCATGACGGCTTCCAGAACGGTCTTCCGCTCATCCGGGTGCTGGTAGATGCACTCACCCGAGGACCCGCCCACATAGACGCCCTTGACCCCTTTGGCAATCAGATGCCGGGTCAAAGCCCGGGCGCCCTCCGCCGAGACGGTGCCGTCCGGATGATAGCAGGCATAAAAAGCAGGGATAACGCCCTGGTACTTGGTACAATCTTTCATAAGAGAAAACACTCCAATCTGTAAACGAAGATGACCCGGCTCAGCCCTTGACAGCGCCCATGGTGATGCCCTGGGTGAAGTACTTCTGGAACATGAGGAAGACTGCGACGATGGGGACGGCGGCCAGCGCCGCGCCGGCCATGATGAGGCCGAAGTCGGAGGAAACCTCGCCCTGCAGACGGGCGATACCGGTGGAGATGGTCAGGACTTCACGCTTTTGCAGCATAATCAGCTGGAGGAAGTAGTCGTTCCAGGTATTGACGAAGGTGAAGATTGCCAGAGCGCCCACACCGGGCTTTACCATCGGGAAGACAATGGAGACGAAGGTCCGCACCTCGCTGGCGCCGTCAATCCGGGCGGCCTCCAGCATTTCGGTGGGGATGGTCTCGGAGAACTGCTTCATCAGGAAGATGCCGAAGGGCCAGCCAACCGTGGGCAGGATGACCGCCAGCAGGTTGTTGTTCAGGCCCAGGGCGCTCATCTCCTGCAGCAGGGGGATGACGATGACCTGTTTGGGCAGGGCCATCGCGCAGACCAGCAGGCTGAACAGGATCTTCTGGCCGTAAAAGCGTTTTTTGGCCAGCGCATAACCGGCCAGCGCCGCCGTGATGCAGGTCAGCGCCATCGCCGCCACAGCGATGATGATGGTGTTGAGCAGCCACTGGACGGCGGGCTGCTTAAACAGGCGGACGTAGTTGTCCAGCGTGGGCGTCAGCGGGAACCACTGGGGCTTCTGCGCGTTGATGGTGATCGCATCCTTCAGCGAACCGGTGAGGATCCAGTACAGAGGGAAGATGAAGAACACCGCCAGAAGGGCCAGCACAATGATCACAAAAATTTTATAGCCGCGGGACTGGCCGTCCAGGCTCGATTTTGTCTTGGACATCCCAATACCTCCCTTTTAACCGTTGTCGGACTGTGCGACCTTGAACTGGATCGCGGAGAAGATGGCGATAAAGATGGCCAGTACAACGCCCATGGCGTTGGCGTAGCCGAACCGCTGATAATTGTACGCCATATCGAAGATGTAGTACATCAGGGTGCTGGTGCTGCCCAGAGGGCCGCCGCGCGTCAGCAGCTGGATCAGCGCGAAGCACTGGAAGCTGTTGATGGTGGTGATGACCAGGACATACAGGGTGGTGGGCATGATCTGCGCCCACTTGATCTTCCAGAAAATCTGGAACTTGGTCGCGCCGTCGATGGCCGCGGCCTCCTCCAGCGAGCGGTCCACGTTGCCCAGGGCCGCCACATACAGCACGATGGGCTGGCCGATGGAAGTCGTGAACAGGATCATGATGATACACCAGATTGCGGTGCGGGTATCGCCCAGCCAGTCAAACCCAACGGTGCCGAAGATCTGGTTGAGCAGGCCGTTGTAGGGGTTGAACATCCATTTCCAGACAACCGTGACTGCCACCGAGCCTGTGACAACCGGCAGATAGAACACGCACCGGAAGAAGGAACGCAGCTTGGAGCGCATGGGATAGATGGCCGAGCCGACCCACAGGGAGAAGGCGGTGACCACAGGGACCGAGACAATCACGATCAGGACCGTATTCCACAGAGAGCGGATAAAGGTCTTGTCCTGGAACATCTCGATGTAGTTATTCAGTCCGTTGAAAGCTGCGGCCGAGGTGTCGATCCCCATATCCAGAAAGCTGTAGACAAGGCACATCCCCATCGGCACAAGCACAAACCCGACAAAGAAAAGCAGGCTGGGGAGCATAAACAGATACGCGGAGATGGTTTCCCGCCGGGCCAGCACGCGGCTGGAGGAATGGGTCTGGGGCGCGCCGCCCGCTTTTTGATCCTTAACGGAAGTCTGAGCCACGTCGATTCCCTCCTTTCATTGATCGCATGGGTTTCATGCAGCATCCTGCACATAAAACAGGCGCCTGCCCCTGTGGTGACAGTCGGCAGGCGCGCCGTTCATTTGAATCAGGATGGCTCGCCGCCCCGGGCGCTGCCTCAGGCGGCCAGCGCCGGGAACAGCCGGAGACTTTTGTTACGGGTTGCTTGCTGCGACAAAGGCGTCGGCGGCTTCCTGTGCGGGAGTGCCGTTGACCATGATCTCCTGCAGCATATTGAACCAGTTCTGACGCTGGGCGGTCCAGTTGGGCGCGACATTGTAATAGTCGCCCAGGTACGGCATCAGAGAGGCGAACTCGCCCATCTGCTCGGCCTGGTCGGTGCCGTCGTAGACATCGCCCAGAGAATCCCGGACCGGGAAGAAGCCGGTCAGCCGGACGCTCTCCGCCGCCTGAGACGCATCGTCGCAGACGAACTGGATGAAGGTCTTGGCCGCCTCAATCCGGGCATCGTCGCCGTTGTTGAAGACGCCGAAGCCCCAGATGCCGCCGCACAGCTCGGGCACGCCGTCATCGGACGGGAAGGCCATCGCATACGGGGTGAAGGTGACCTGGGAAGCATACTGAGCCTTGTTGGAAGCGTTCCAGCAGAAGGTAACGGCCGCGGTGCCGTTGGCGAACTGCTGCAGCTCATCCGATGCCTGGAAACCGGCGTTGGCGTTCAGGCTGCGGTTGTCGACCATGCTCTTGAGCAGCTCCAGCGCCTTGACGTTCTCCGCGCTGTTGGCGGTATACTCGGTGTGGTCGGCGTTGGTATAAGTACCGGAGTAAAGGTTGTTGACCAGTGCGCGGGTGCCCTGGTCGCCGCCCTGGCCGCCGCAGTAGATGATGCCGGGGACAGCCGCCAGGCCGGAGTCGCGGATGGTCTCCATCGCCTTGACAAAGTCGTCGGTGGTCCAGGTGCGGGTGGCCTCATCCAGATACTGGAGGGCGCCGGCCTTCTCGAAGACATCGTAGTTGATGGCCATGCAGTGGGTGGTCATGCACAGAGGATACTCGTAGTAAGCGCCGTTCAGCTGGCAGGCGCTGACCACCGACTCGCTGACCGCGGCGATGTCGTCCTCGGTGTCGGCCCACAGGTCGCTCAGATCGACCATCAGGTTATTGGCGCCCCAGTTGGAAACCAGACGCTCGGGGCCCTCCATGATGATATCGGGGGTTTCCTTCGCGGTGATGGCGGAGGTGACCAGGTTGTCGCCGTTCTGGTAATCCAGGGTTTCATAGGTGACCTTGATTTCGGGGTGGACTTTGTTAAAAGCCGCGATGATGTCGTCCAGCTTGGACTCCGTGCCGCCCCAGGAACCGATGGGGTAGGTCCACAGCGAGATCTCCACGCTGCCGTCCCCAGCGGGGGCGGTGGAACCGGCAGCGGTAGAAGCAGCGGTGCTGGAAGAAGAGTTTCCGCCGCAGGCAGCCAGCAGCCCGGCCGCGCCGACAACACCAGTGACCTTTAAAAAGTCCCGACGAGAAATTGCTTTTTTCATAATGTCCTCCTTTGATCCTTGCGAGTCGGCTGTGTGTGCCGCCCGGTTCTCTTGTAAGTCATTTTACAAAATATTTGCCGGTAAGTCAATGCTTTTTGTGTACTTTTTTGAAAAAATTTTTCAGATACAAGATTTATTGATGCATTGTTTTCAGCATTTTCAGGATCCAGGGCCTTTCCGGTCAAAAATGTTTGGCCGCCAGTGCGTCGGCCACATCCTGACGGACCTGTTCGACCGCGCCCTCCTTCCGGCGGCATACCTCGGCAAAGAGTGTGTCGATCAGGAACAGCTGCGCCATCCTTGCCGGGACCGACCCCAGCTGGAGCGGTCCCTCGTTCGCGCCGCACTGAAGGACTACGTTTGCGTAGGTACAGGCCGGAGATTTCGGGAAGTGGGTCACCAGGACAATCTTTACCCCCCGCTTGTGGGCCAGCTCCAGCAGCTCCACCGCCTCGCGGGTGGCGCCGGAATAGGAGAAGAAGAAGATCGCATCCCGTTCGGTCAGGGTGGTGGTGTAGATGATCTGGGTATGGGAATCGCTCAGCGCAAAGAAGCTCATTCCGCCTGTCGAAAAGATGTGGGCGGCCTCCTCGGCCATAATCATGGAACCGCCCTGGCCCATGCAGAGAACCTTGTCCGCTTGGGTGAGGATATCTGCCGCCCGGGCGACATTCTCGGGGCGGACAAGGGTCAGCGTCTGGGAGATCGCGTCCACCTCCGCCCCGTACAGCTTGTGGCACATCTCCTGGATATCATCCTCCGGCGTGATTTCCCCGCTCAGAAAGGGGATGCCCCGGCGGCTGGCAACATTTTTGGCCAGCGCCAGCTTGAAGGCATTGTACCCCTTATAATCCAGTTTCCGGCAGAAGCGGGTTACGGTAGCCTCGGCCACGCCGCTGGCCTCCGCCAGGTCTGAGATGGACATGACCTGGGTGTCCTGCTGATGGTCGGTAACATAGTCCGCCACCTTCCGTTCGGCAGCGGTCAGATGATAGTATTCCGCGCTGATCCGTTCCATCACCGTGCGCAGATTCGTGGGCATAATCGTACCTCCTAAAATATGCTCGTAGGCTCCAGCACCACCTGGATTATCAAAATAGTACCATTTTTGAAAATTATTTTCAACCTTCTGTTTTCTTTTTGTATATCCTGCAAAACGCGCCGCCTTCCCGCCCCCGCCGGATGACAAGAGGACTCGAGTATGCTATCATAACATCAGCGGGCACCCCCGCACGAAAGGAGCCTGATTCCATGTTTGGGAGCATTTTCAACCCCGAAAATCACTTTTGGCAGATGCTGGATCATCTGGCGGATCTTCTGATCCTGAGCTTGCTCTGGCTTTTCTTTTCTCTGCCGGTGGTGACGATGGGCGCCGCCGCCACCGCGCTCTACGACGCGGTCGCCCGCTGTGTACGAGGGCGCGAACCGATGCCCTTGCGGCGGTTCTGGCAGACCTTCCGGCGGGAGCTGCCCTGCGCCGCCCTTGTGACCCTGGTCTGGGGGGCCTTGCTTCTGCTGCTGGCCAATGCCGTCGTAATGATCGGGGCCGCGGCAGCCGCGGGGAACGCTGCCGCCCCTTTTGTGCTTTTCTTCTGCCTGGTGCTGTTGATTCTTCCGGTAGGCGCCGCCTGCTGGATGTTTCCCCTGCTGTCCCGGTTCACCTTCCGTCCTGTGGACCTGATGCTCACCTCTCTGCGGCTTGCCCTCGGGCGGCTGCCCCGCACCCTCGGCCTTGTTCTGATTCTGGCCGTCTCAATTTTTCTGATCCGTCTCCTGCTGTTCCCGGTGATTCTGCTGCCCGGCATCGCCGCCTGGCTTTTCGCGGCGTTGCTGGAACCAGTCTTTCACCAGTATCAGGACAGCCTGCAAAATCCGACCGAGGAAACCGTCGATTAAGGGATATGGCTCCTCCCCTGATTTTGAGGGATCTTAGGCAAAATGAATAAGAAATGGTAACAGCTGAGAGGGGCCACGCGATGTGCAGAAATCTGCAAGCCCCTTTCGGGCAAAAAGAAAAGGGGGCTGCTGCTCTACTTTCGTTTTGCAACAGCCCCCTTTTATGGGGTTTCGTTTGGATGAATGGCCTGGGTCTCAGCCGACCGTCGGCGCTTCGATCTTCTCCAGGCAGATTTCGTCGATGCAGATGCGGTGCTGCTGGTCGATCTGCCGTCCGTCCACAGCGCCCATGGAGATGCTGAGCACGGCGTTCAGGTCGGTGGGATGGCTCATCTGGAAAACGATTTCATACGTCTGGTACTCCTGCCCCAGCTGCACAATCTTTTCGCCCGAGTAGGGGGTCCAGTCGTCGTCCGCCGAGCCGTCCCGCTGGATCGCGAACATCAGAGGACGCTCCATGCTGCACTTGGCCTGGAAGGAAAGGCGGTACCACTGACCCTCCTCCAGCTCCACATTGCTCTGCTTGAGCTGAATCTTCCATGCCTCGTCGCCGGTATTCTGAATGGTGATGTCGGCGGCGTTGTCCTCGTTGAGGCTGTCCACCACATAGCTGACATCCGAGGGGGTATAGGCGTACAGCTCATAGCCCGAGAAGCCCGCGTTGAAGCTGCCATTCTTGATGAGGCTGTCCTCCTCGATCCGCACGTTGTCGATGAAGTATACTCCCGGCTGGGTGATGACCAGAGCGATGTCTCTGCAAAGCGGTTTTCGGGTCAGAGACAGCTTATAATCGTAGCTCGTATTGGTTCCATCCAATCCTGCCTTGAAGCTCTGGCCTGCGGCCCAGACGGTAATGTTCTTGCCGGCAGGGCCCTCCGCCTCAAAGCTCAGCTCATAGCTGCCGGTGGTCAGCGCCAGATCCTTCTGATAGACGATGACGGGGTTCAGCACCGAAGTCCAGGGCCCGGCGGTAATCTCCAGGCGGCGGATGTTGTTGTCGTTGGTGACCCGGACCTGAGAATTGCCCAGCTTCCAGCTGTTCCAGTATCCAAGGCGGCCTTCGCCCTCCTGGAAGCTGCCGTTGTAGACGTAGTTGCCGTCCGCCAAGACCGTCTTTTCCTCCTTGCTCAGATCCAGCTGGCCGGTCTTTTTCAAAGATACGTTGGAAATCGAGACGCCGGCGGTGGAACCGGCTGCGCCGAGATTGAATTCCAGGCGGCCGTTGGCGTCGTCCTCTGCCGTCATGGTAAAGGTGCAGGTGTAGGTCTGGGGCTCGGCGGTCAGCTGGACGACGGTGTCCTCCAGATATCGCTGATAGGAGCGGTCGGGGGCGGAGACATCCACTTTCATGGTGCGCGGCGCATCCGCAGAGGCGGTAAAGGCGACCTGGTATACTCCGCCTTCTTTCAGGGGCAGATTCGGCTGCACCAGCTGGACGCTGTAATCCACCGTCCCTTCATTGGCGGTGGTGATGCGAAGGGCATTCCCGGCGATTTCCGCCTCGGCCTCGCCGCCCAGAGCCGTGAGGAAGGTCCAGTCCGCGTTGTCCGAGAGGCTTTCAGCCGCCGAGAAATCGCCGTTGACGATGTAGTTGCCCTCGGCGTCCGGGTCCCGCAGTACCACGACCTTTTCCGGTTTGGTCACATCCTCGCTGTAGCTGTCCTTCTGATAGACCCGGACATAGTCCACATAGAGGGCGGCGTTGGCAATGTCGGTGGTCTCATCGGGATTTCCGGGCCAGTTGCCGCCTACAGCCAGATTCAAAATCATGTAAAAAGGCTGGTCAAAGGGCGCCGGATAGGTGATCTCTCCCTGTCCTTCGGTGGCGGTGTACCAGTCGTTCTCGGTGTGAATCAGTTTTCCGTCCACATACCAGCGGATCCGGCCCGGCTCCCACTCCACGGCAAAGTCATGGTATTCCTCTGAGAAGCTGCCGGAGGACAGCTGACAGCTGCCCTGGCTCTCGCTGTGGGGGTTTCCATAATGGATGGTGCCGTAGGACTTGTCGGTGTCGTTGCCCAGCACCTCCATGATGTCAATCTCGCCGCACCGGGGCCACTGACCGTACAGGTTCTCATTGGTGGGCATCATCCAGAAGGCGGGCAGGAAGCCCTGCCCCTCGGGCACCTTGACCCGCGCTTCAAAGATGCCGTATTTGAAGTCCTGCTTGTTCTGGGTGTTCACCCGTCCGGAGGTGTAGGATACAGTGCCGTCGGCGTTTTTGATCTCCACCGGCTTGATGACCAGGCTGCCGTTTTCCAGATAGATGTTTTCTTCCGAATCCACATAGGCCTGCAGTTCATTGTTCACCCAGCCCGGGTCATGCAGTTCCACGTTCCAGTCGTCCCGGTTCAGCTTTGAACCGCTGAAATCATCCTCCCATTGCAGGGTATAGCCCTCATAGGACAGAGCTTCTCCCACAGCCGGATCGGCTCCGGCGTTTTCCTGCTGCATCTGAGCCTCCGGGACGGCCTGGACCGGGTTTGGTTTGGACATACCGCACAGTCCCGTCATCAGTGCGAGAGCGGTTACAACCGCCGCCAGTTTTTTTGCGATTTTCAATGCAAGATTCCTCCTTTTTGCGTTTTTTGCCTGAATCATTCCGCTTGAGTTATGAAATTCTGGCTATTTTGCACTCATATTTTATCGGGATTTGGATGTGATTTTATATCAAATACATGATTATTCTGTTTGTTTTTTGTCCCAATTATAAATTGAATGCGGTGAAACTTCTGGATGGCAGCCAAAACAATCCATCGGCGGGTTATACCGCTAGACCATTCAGAATACAGGTCTTGTCCAGAGCATGAACCGTGTCGGAGGACGCCGCCATAACGATGCTCATCGTAATTTGAAAAGATTGTCTTCCACAGGCTGCGACACTCCAGCGCAACCTATTGTGCAAGAGAAAGCGGGCTGTGCAGAGGATGCACGGATATCCCCCGAAATCAGGGAAATGTGTAAGCGATGTGCAGAAGATGTGCAGCCCCTTTCTCGCAAAAAGAAAAGACGCAAAATCTTTCGATCTTGCGTCTTTTTGTTGGTGCACCTCCAGGGACTCGAACCCTGGGCCCACTGATTAAGAGTCAGTTGCTCTACCAACTGAGCTAGAGGTGCATATCATCAGGATACGGTTTCAATATCCTGATGTGAGAGAAGCCGGCGACTACCTATTTTCACGAGCCGTTTCCAGCTAACTATCGTCGGCACGAGTGAGCTTAACTTCTGTGTTCGGAATGGGAACAGGTGGAAC
>JAHLFH010000074.1 GCA_018883885.1 Candidatus Faecalibacterium intestinavium
GGTCTGGGCGATGGCCTGATCCAGGACGGTGGGGGTGGCGTTCTGCTCCGGCCCGGCGGGGGAGAGGGTGTCCCCTACCTCATAGGGCAGGGTGACGCTCAGCCGCTGAACCCCCTCGGCCAGCCCCGCAAAGACGATGGTCCCCGGCTGGGTCAGGGAGCTGGAGGCGGTGGCTTCGGGGGGAACGTCGAACAGCCCCTCGGGGGGGACCAGCACCCGGACGGCGTCCCTTGCCCGGCCCCCCGGAACCCGGAAGGTGGCCGTGATGGTCAGCCCTTCCCATTCGGGGGCCAGCTCCAGCTGAATCTGCTGCGTCCCATAGCAGCTCCGCAGCCCCAGAAACAGGGGCCGGTCAGGGGGGTCGGGCCGGGCGAAACAGCCGGACAGACGGATGGTGTGGATCATGCGCATTACTCCTTTCTGTTTTATGCTGCTTTAACGAAAGGCATACTGCCTTTCATTAAAGGTAGCACGCCCCCGCCGGGGGGACAAGAACGGCTTTTCCCGGAGGGATTTTGTGGGGCTTTTCCCCCGTTTCCTTCAAGGGACCCTTCCCCCCGAACGGGCGCAGACGCCGCCCCTTTGCCTGCGGAAAAGGCAGGCCGTACCTTTCAAGGAATTATCACACAAAAAAATAGTCCTTCTCTTAAGTTTTGCTGAATTCTGCCGATAAGATTTGCATATAGAATTATGACGTGCATAGCCATAGTGTGCCTTTTTGCCCTCTGCCGGGAACGTTCGGGCCATGCGCGGAATACGCCGCCCAATCCACTCGCCTAATCTACTGGAGAAGATGATCGGACGGCATTTCCTTTGCCGGTTCGGTTTTGCGGGGCAAGACAGGGAAGATTCGCGTCTTTTCTATCCATTTCAATATAAAGGAACCCTTAAAGGAAGGAGCGCATTGATGAAAAATTTGAAGGTCAAATGGAAGCTGCTGGTTTCGTATGGAGTGATTTTTCTGCTTCTGCTGACATTGGGCGTGACGTCCATCTCGGTCGTCAACATGATGTCGAAGAAAAGCGTGGAATATGCCGAGCATCTGGTCCCGGCGGTTGAAGAAGTCGGGACGGCCCGAAGAAACATGATGTCGGTCCGGAGGTATCTGCTGAACGCGATGCTGGTGACCGACGAGGCCGACTATGAGCGGGTGGAGGACGCCATGAACACCGACCGCGAGGCCATGTATGCGTCGCTGGACGCGGTGGAGGTCCTCAGCCCGGAGTGTTCCGAGGCGGTGGACGCCGCCCGGGAGAAATTGCAGGGGGTGGCGGCCTACACCACCCAGATCATGACCCTCTCCAAGGACTTTGAAAACCCCGAGGCCACCGCCCAGGCCTATGATATTTACCTGAACACCTACGCCCCCGCGTTCACCGAGGCGGCGGACATGATGGCGGCGCTGAGCGAGCAGATCAACCAGAACGTCCTGCAGCAGGAGGCGAAGGTGATCGGCGCCCGGGCCGTCGCCATTGCGATCGTCCTTGTTCTCATGGCGGCGGGGCTGGCGGCCGTGGTGGTCTTTACCTATTGTATGCTGCGGTATATTATGGTCCCGACCCGGCGGCTGCTGGAGGGAGCCGAGGCCCTCGCCGCGGGCGACTTCCAGCACGCGACCGTGACCTATGATTCCGAGGACGAATTCGGCATCCTCGCCGAAAAAATCACCACCGTCATGGAGCGGATCGTCTTTATCACCAAGGACCTCGAGACCGGCCTTCAGGCCATCGCCAACGGCGACTTCACCAAGAAAAGCGCGGACGACAGCCAGTATCAGGGCGAATACACCCTGCTGCGGGATTCGGTCTACCAGCTGACCCGGATTCTGGCGCAAATCATGGAGAAGATTGAAACGGCGTCCAGCGAGGTGTCCGGCGGCGCAGAGCAGGTGGCAAACGCCGCCCAGGCGCTGGGCCAGGGGGCCACGGAGCAGGCTTCCAGCGTCCAGGAGCTGGCGGCGACCCTGACCGATATTTCCAATCAGGTGGACCTGAACGCGGCTCTGGTGGGCGAAACGGAGGGCCACGTCAAGCAGACGGTGGAAGAAGTGGCCCTCGGAACCGACCGGATGCACCAGATGCTGGCGGCCATGGAGAAGATCAGCGCCGCCTCGTCCGAGATCGAAAAGATCATCCGGAACATCGAGAATATCGCGTTCCAGACCAACATCCTCGCCCTGAACGCGGCGGTGGAGGCGGCGCGGGCCGGGGAAGCCGGGAAGGGGTTTGCCGTTGTGGCGGAGGAAGTCCGCCGTCTGGCGGCAAACACCTCGGAGGCGTCCAAGAGCACCAGCGAGCTGATTTCCAACGCGCTGCACGCTGTGGAAAACGGCACCTCCATCGCAAAGGATACGGCGGAACGGTTCGAGAAGGTCAACAGCATCATCGGCGAACTGGCGGAAAAGGCCGACAGCGCGGCCCGGAACTCCCTGTCCCAGAGCGAGGCGCTCAAGCAGCTGGTCATCGGCGTGGACCAGATTTCTTCGGTGGTGCAGACCAACACCGCCACGGCGGAAGAAGGGGCGGCGGCCAGCGAACAGCTCTCGGCGCAGGCGCGGATTCTGCACAATCTGGTGTCCGACTTTACCGGCTCCGACCAGGCGGCGGAACGCCCCTGCGCCGGGGAATGGACGCCCGACGCCCCGGCGGCCCCGGCCGATCCGGGCCTCAAATACTGAGCAGAGCGCCCCGGAGGGCAAAAACGCGGCAAACCCCGAAGGAGGGGGCATCCTATGAAACAGCTGTTTGCAATCGCGGACCAATATGTGCAGGAATCGGACTGGAAGGTCCTTGCGGCCCTGAAATTCTGCCTGTTCTCCATGGGGGTCTGGGTGGGGAGCTTCCTCACCGGAAAGGCCGAAAAGCCGGTGCGGAAGGTCTGCGTGCTGGTGTTCTGGGTCACCTACATCCCCCTGATGCTGAAGCTGGCGCAGGTCGTATACCGTTCCCTGAAACGGCGGGAGGCGGGGCCGGAACTTTAGAGCAACTCCATGAAATCGCATGAAGCCTGCCATAAGCGCAGAATGGGGTCTGGGGCAACAACAGCGACCGCTGCCAGTGGCAGAGGGAGGGAGCTGTTGTTGGCGCCGCGCTCCGGTTTTCGCAAGGGCGCAGCGCGTCCCGCCGCGAAAATCGGCTAAGCGCAAGAGA
>JAHLFH010000075.1 GCA_018883885.1 Candidatus Faecalibacterium intestinavium
GCCAGAGGCGCGGGGTCGCGCAGGCCGGAATAATCGTCGTCCGGGTCGGGGCGGCGGGGGGGCCGCTTGCCGCCGGACAGATACTGGCAGACGCTGGCCTTGTAGTATTTGGGGGTCAGGGACTCGGCGGAGCAGCGGACCCGCAGATAGCCCGAGATGGGGTTGACCTCGATGACGGTGCCCACCCCGTCGGGGGTGCGGACGGTGCTGCCCACCATGGGCAGGATGCTGTTCAGGTATTCGTAGGCGCTCTCCTCGTAGGCCAGGCAGCACATCAGCCGCCCGCAGGCGCCGCTGATCTTGGTGGGGTTGAGGGAAAGGCCCTGTTCCTTGGCCATCTTGATGGAAACAGGCTGGAAATCCTGCAAAAAGCGGCTGCAGCAGAAGGGCTGGCCGCAGATGCCCAGCCCGCCCAGCATCTTGCTCTCGTCCCGGACGCCGATCTGCCGCAGCTCGATCCGGGTGTGGAAGATTCCGGCCAGGTCCTTGACCAGCTCCCGGAAATCCACCCGCCCGTCGGCGGTGAAATAGAACAGGATCTTGGAGCGGTCGAAGGTATACTCGGCCTCCACCAGCTTCATCCCGAGGCCGTGGCGGGCGATGCACTCCTGACAGGTGCGGAAGGCCCGCTTTTCGTCCTCCCGGTTCTGGCGCATCCGGCGGATGTCCACGCTGTCGGCGGCCCGGAGGATGGGCTTGAGGGTCTTGGGGGCGGCGGAGTCCTCCACCGTCCGGGGGCCCTGGACCACCTCGCCGCATTCCATCCCGCGGGAGGTTTCCACAATGACGTAATCGCCCGCCTGAAGCTGGGCGCCGGCGGGGTCGAAGGAATAGGCTTTGCCGTTTTCTTTGAAACGGACGGAAATCACATGTTTCATCTTGTTCCTCGTTTTTCAATCTATCGTAAAAGAATGCGCCCGTGCGCCGCGGCAGCGGGCCGCCGGGATTCTGTGCAGAGAGTCGGGGCGGCAGGGGCCGCCTTACATTTCAGTATAACACAGACGGCAAGGCTTTTCCATCCAAAAATGCGCCGGAGCCGCCGCTGGAAAAGATTTAACAGATTTATCGCCGCTTCTGCCCTTGCAAAGGCGGCTGGATCGTATATAATAAAAAATAACTCTATCAAAAAGGATAGGGAAAAATCACGCAGAGGCTTTCGGCTGTTTGCGGATGCAGAAAAAGCGCCCGGACCCCGGGTCCGGATCAGTGAGGAAAACTATGGAAAAATACAGTGTCAAAAAACCGTTTACTGTTCTGGTAGGGGTCATTATGGTGCTGCTGCTGGGCTTTGTCGCGGTCACAAAGATGCAGACCGATCTTCTGCCCGACGTCAGCACTCCCTACATGATGGTGGTGACCGTCTACCCCGGCGCCAGCCCCGAACGGGTGGAGCTGGAGGTCTCGCAGCCGCTGGAAAACACCCTCGGCACGGTGGGCGGCGTCCAGACCGTCACCTCCACCTCGGCGGAAAACTACAGCCTGATCCAGCTGAGCTTCAGCGACGGGACGGATATGGACAGCGCCATGGTCCAGGTGTCCAACACCCTGAAACAGGCCGCCGAGACCCTGCCCGACATCTGCCTGACCCCCTCGGTGCTGGAGATGAACGCCAACATGCGGGCCCTCATGACCGTCTCGGTGGGCCGGGAGGGCGATGATATCTTTGAGCTGTCCGAATTTATGGAGGAGAGCATTCTCCCCTATCTGCAGCGGCAGGAGGGCGTGTCCAGCATCACCTCCAACGGTCTGGTGGAACAGATCATCCAGGTCCAGCTCAATCAGGACAAGATCGACGACGTGAACGTCCTTCTGCTGGAGCAGGTCAACGTCCAGCTGGCCGCCGCCAAGGAGCAGCTGGACGCCGCCGAGGCCCAGGTCAACGACGGCCGGGCCCAGCTGGAGGCCGCCAAGGCCACCTTCGGCGAGACGGTCTCCCAGACGGTGGTGGACAAGATCGCCGCCGCCGTGGGGGACGCCACCGAGGATTTCCGGAACAAGGCCCAGGCCCTGCTCCACAGCGTGGACAACCTCATCGCCGTGGTCAATGAGCCTGAAATCCAGCAGGCCCTCATCGAGGTCCGGCAGGGAATGCAGCAGATTCTGGACCGGATCAGCGAAACCAAGGTCCAGACGCTGGACGACCTGATCGAAATTGTGGCCGAGGCCCGGGTCCTGACCGACAAGCTGACCGCCGCCCTCCAGAAATTGCAGGAGCGGCTGGACGCCGAACAGGGCGGCACCGGCTCTTCCGCCGGGGACCTGTTTGATACCCTCCAGATCAGCGAGAGCCTCAGCACCGTCTATGAAACGCTGGAAGATGTCCTCCACGCCATGGACTCGGTGCCCGAGATGATGGACCAGTTCCAGGACGCCTACGCCGACCTCAACCAGTCCCAGATGGAGGCGCTGCTGGCCTTCACCGAGGCCCAGCGGATGCTGGCCGACGGCGAGAAGCAGCTGTCCGCCGCCAAGGCCGAGTATGAGACGGCCCGGGAAAACGCTCTGGCCAGCGCCGACGTCAGCAATATGCTGACCATCGACGTCCTCTCCCAGCTGATCTATGCACAGAACTTCTCGATGCCCGCAGGCTATGTGGACGATAAAGACGACAACTCCTGGCTGCTCAAGGTGGGCGAGGAGTACGACAGCATCGAGGACCTGACCGGCGCGCTGCTGATCCGGGTGGAAGGCGTCGGGGAAATCTATCTGTCCGACGTGGCGGATGTGGTGCTGGTGGACAACGCCGAGGACACCTACACCCGCCTGAACGGGGAGCGGGCGGTGGTCCTGAGCATCTACAAGAGCACCACCGCCAGCTCCAACGAAGTCTCCAACAGCTGTCTGGCCGCCTTCAAGGAACTGGAGGAGCGGTATGAAGGGCTGAACATGGTGGTGCTGTCCAATCAGGGCAACTATATCACCATCCTGATCCAGAGCATTCTGGGCAGCATGGCGGTGGGCGCCCTGCTGGCCATCATCGTCCTGGCCTTCTTCCTCCGGGACGTCAAGCCCACCATCGTCGTGGGCATCAGCATCCCGCTGTCGGTGCTGTTTGCCGTGGTCCTGATGTACTTCACCGGCCTGACCATGAACATGATGACTCTGGCGGGCCTGGCCCTGGGCATCGGTATGCTGGTGGACAACTCCATCGTCGTCATCGAAAACATCTACCGGCTGCGCAGCCGGGGGGTCAGCGCCCCCCGTGCAGCCGTTCAGGGCGCCCGCCAGATGGAGGGCTCCATCATCGCCTCCACCCTGACCTCGGTCTGCGTGTTCCTGCCGGTGGTCTTTCAGGTGGAGCTGACCCGGGACCTCCTGCTGCCCATGTCCCTGTGCATCGGCTACTGCCTGATGGCCTCTCTGGTGGTGGCCATGACGGTGGCCCCCGCCGCGGCCTCCACGGTCCTGCGGGAGGCGAAGGTGGTCCGGCTGCCCTGGTTCGAGAAGTTCCAGGAGGCCTATGGCCGGAGCCTGGAGTGGTGCCTGAAAAACAAGACCCTGCCGCTGGCCGGGTCGGTGGTGCTCTTTGCCATCAGCGGCTGGGTGGTCTTTTCCATGGGCATCGTCATGCTGCCGGAGATCACCAGCACCGAGATCCGGATGACCGTCACCACCCCCGACAGCCTGACGCGGGAGGAATCCTACGCGCTGGCCGGGGAAATCCTCGAACAGGCCATGGGCCTGGAACAGGTGGAGCAGGTGGGCGTTTCCACCGACACCAGCATCTACGGCGTGGACGTGGGCATGCTGGGCGGCCAGATTCAGGAGCTGCTCAGCAGCACCACCAGCGGCTACGGCAGCTACACCTATCACCTGACCCTCGAAGATGGGGCCAGCAACCGGGACGCTACCCGGGTCTGCGACCAGCTGGGACAGCTGATGGCCGGCTATGACTGCACCAGCAGCATCTCCCAGAGCGGCATGGAGGACCTGACCAGCCTTCTGGGCAGCGGCCTGACCGTCAACGTCTACGGCCCCGATATCACCACCCTCACCGAGCTGTCGGAAAAGGTGGTGGAGCTGGTCAACAGCACCGAGGGCTTTGAGGACGCCACCAACGGCCTGGGCGAGGGCGAACAGACCATCGAGCTCCAGATCGACAAGGACAAGGCCCGGGCCTGCGGCCTGACCGTGGCCCAGATCTACCAGACCATCGCGGCCCGGCTGACCACCTCCACCAATTCCACCAGCATCACCATCGACGGCGCCACCATGACCGTCAAGGTGGTGGACGACACCGACCCCCTCACCGTCGAAAACCTGATGGATTTGTCCTTCAACACCACCAATCTGGCGGCCGACGGCAGCACCCTCTATGAAGTGCATACCCTGCGGGAGTTCGCCCAGACCACCGTCGGCACCACCCCCCACTCCATCCTGCGGGAGAACCAGAACCGGTATATCTCCGTCACCGCCCAGACCAAGCGGGGCTACAATACCACCGTTCAGTCCCGCCTGCTTCAGGAAAAGTTTGACGAGCTCTCCCGCGCGGGAGGCCTGCCCGAAGGCTACTCCATCTCTCTGGGCGGCGAGACCAGCAACGTCAACTTCATGACCCGGCAGATGATCGAATGGATGGCCCTGGCCCTGCCCTTTGTCTACTTCGTCATGGTGGCCCAGTTCCAGAGCCTGCTGTCCCCCTTCATCGTCCTGTTCACCATCCCGCTGGCCTTTACCGGCGGCATGATCGGGCTGCTGCTGTCCGGCCAGCAGCTCTCGCTGATGAGCCTGATGGGCTTCATCGTCCTGATGGGCACCGTCGTCAACAACGGCATCCTCTTTGTGGATTACACCAACCAGCTTCGGATGGGCGGGCTGGACCGCCGCGCGGCCCTCATCGCCACCGGCAAAACCCGGATGCGCCCCATCCTGATGACGGCCCTGACCACCGTTCTGGCCATGTGTCAGCTGCTGTTCAGCAATGACATGGCCAGCCAGATCATGAGCGGCATGGCCATCGTCATCATCGGCGGCCTGACCTACGCCACCCTGATGACCCTGTATATCGTCCCCATCATGTACGATATCCTGTTCAAGAAGCCGCCCCTCAACATCGACGTGGGCGGCGACGAGCTGGACGACGTGCCGGACGACGCCGCGGAATTCCTGGCGGCCAGCCGGGAGGCGCAGCCCCGGCCCGAAGCCCAGTAAAGGCCCTGTTTCGCCGAACGAACGAAAGATTTTTCCCTCCGCGCCCGCCCGGGCCAGCCCCGGGCGGGCGCTTTTTGCTGCCGGAACGAACGGAAGGAAAAAGGTTGCCTCAAAAATTGTGCAACAAATCCAAAAGATTTTCTGCACAACGACAGAAACTGTGCTATAATAGCGGTAGAAGTTGTTTTCGGTCGGTACACAGAGGCTGTGGTGTGCCGGCTTTGGATCGGCGCCGAAGGGGTTGTCCTTTCCATTGGTCGGAGCAATTTCTGTTTGGAACGCAGGGGGCGGGGCCCCCGGGCCCATGCCGCCCGGACCGTCCCGGCTGTTCCCGCGCTCTGTCCGCCCTACGCTCTCGAACCAAGATGAGGAGGCACCACGATGGCAAAAATACAATCCAAGCCCTTTGGCATCACCAAAGCAGGAGAGAATGTGACCGAGTATATCCTCTCCAACCCCGGCGGGCTGTCGGTCAGCGTGCTGGACTACGGCTGCATCATCAAAAATATCATTGTCCCGGCCAAGAGCGGCCCGCTGGACGTGGTGCTGGGCCATGACACCCTGGCCGATTATGAGGAAGACAACGGCACCTTCTGCGGCGCCTTTGTGGGCCGGTATGCCAACCGGATTGAAGGGGCGGCCTTCACGCTGGGGGGGCGGCGGTATGAGCTGGAGGCCAACAACGGCAGAAACCACCTCCACGGCTGCTTTTCCCGGAAAATCTATCAGGTGAAATCCTTCGGCGACACCCTGCTGATGGAGGCCGAAAGCCCCGACGGGGAGGACGGCTTCCCCGGAAACCTGAAGATCGCGGTCCGCTATACCCTCACCGACGACAACGCGTTCCGGATGGATTACCGGGTTTCGTCGGACGCCGACACCCTCGTGAACCTGACCAATCACAGCTACTTCAACCTGGACGGCGAAGGAAAGGTTCTGGGCCAGAAGCTGCGGCTGTACTGTTCCCGCTATCTGGAAGGAAACGAGGAGACCTGCCCCACCGGGCGGATTCTCCCGGTGGAGGGCACCCCGATGGATTTCTGCGCCGGAAAGCAGATCGGCCGGGACCTCAAGCCCGGGTATGCCCAGACCGATCTGGCGGGGGGCGGCTATGACCACTGCTATGTCATCGACCGGCCCCGGGGGGCCAGCCAGAGCATCTGCGCCTGGGCCACCAGCGAAAAAACCGGCGTCAGCATGAAGGTCTACACCACCCAGCCGGGGGTCCAGCTCTACACCGGCAACTTTTTGCAGGACTGCCCCGCCCCCGGCAAGGGCGGCGTGAAGTTTGAAAAATACAGCGGCTTCGCCCTCGAGACCCAGCACTACCCCTGCAGCCCCTCCCACCCGGAGTTCCCCTCCACGGTGCTGCGGGCGGGCAAGGTGTTCCGGGCCACCACCACCCTGCGCTTCTTTACCGGCAAGCAGTGCGGCAGGCTGTAACCTTCGGCGCGGATATTTCATGACTTAACGTGCGGAAAACTGCGTGAACAAAGGGCCTGCCTTTGAAACGTGCAACAAAAATACATTCAGATAAATCGCCTGTGCCTTGCGCCCCGGGCCCAAAAGAGGTATCCTCTAACCAGAGCCGGGTCACCGGCAGAGCACAGGAACAATACAACACCAACACAAAGAGAGGAAGGGTATCCCTATGGCAATTCTGGTTTCGGGCGGCGCCGGTTACATCGGCAGCCACACCTGCGTCGAGCTGCTGGACGCAGGGTTCGACATCGTGGTGGCGGACAACTATTACAACTCCTGCCCGGTGGTTCTGGATCGGATCAAGCAGATCACCGGCAAGGACTTCCGCTTCTATGAGGCGGACATGACCAGCAGGGAGCAGGTGGAGAAGATCTTCACCGAGTGCCCCGACATCACGGCGGTCATCCAGTTTGCCGCCTACAAGGCCGTGGGCGAGAGCGTCAAGAAGCCCATCGAATACTACTCCAACAACCTCAACTGCACCCTGAACATTCTGGACGTGATGCGCCGCCACGACTGCCACAACTTTGTGTTCAGTTCTTCCGCCACCGTCTACGGCGACCCCGCCAGCGTGCCCATCACCGAGGACTTCCCGGTGGGCGCCACCACCAACCCCTACGGCACCACCAAGGCCTTCACCGAGCGGATTCTCACCGACGCCTGCGCGGCGGACCCCAGCCTGAACGTGGCCCTGCTGCGGTACTTCAACCCCATCGGCGCCCACAAGTCGGGCCTGATCGGCGAGGACCCCAACGGCATCCCCAATAACCTGATGCCCTACATCGCCAAGGTGGCCGTGGGCAAGCTGGACATCATCCACGTCTTCGGCAACGACTACCCCACCCCGGACGGAACCGGTGTGCGGGATTACATCCACGTCGTCGACCTGGCCCGGGGCCACGTCTGCGCCATCCGCAAGCTGGAAACCGGCTGCGGCCTCTTTATCTGCAATCTGGGCACCGGCCGCGGCTACAGCGTGCTGGAGGTCATCCACGCCTTTGAGAAGGCCTGCGGCAAGGCCCTGCCCTATGTGATCGAGGCCCGCCGCGCGGGCGACATCGCCGAGTGCTACGCCGACCCCACCAAGGCCAAAAACGAGCTGGGCTGGGTCGCCGAGTACGGCATCGAGGATATGTGCGCCGACAGCTGGAACTGGCAGAGCCACAACCCCGACGGCTACCACACCGTCAAGGCGTAACCCATAACGCAGCACCACCCCCGGCAGGCTCGCCCTGCCGGGGGTGGTTTCTCTTTGCCGCTTTTTCGAGAAAAAGCGGCGCAAAAAGCGTTTCAATGCAAAACCGCATTCTGCGGTTTTGGGGGATTTGGGATAGAAGCTTTATTCATGTTCCTTGCAGGCCAGCTCCTCCACTTCCATCAGGAGAATGGCGGTCTGGCGCACCATCTGGGGCGGGTATTCCCAGCCGGTTTTCCCGGTGTAGTGCTCCATCAGACACTCAAAGGCGTGGATTTTTTGTTCCATGTCCTCCACCCGGCGGATACGGCCCGTCCCGATGACGCTCTGGAACCGGGCCGAGTACCGGGCGGCTTCGGGGGCTTCGTTCAGTTTGTAGTGGGTGTCCAGCTCAAAGCCCACCCGGGCCCCCTCCCCAATCAGATCGATTTTCCGCCCCTCGGGGGCGCTGTGGAAATAAAAAATGCGTTTGCCGTCCGTTTCCTCGTATCCGAAGCTGAGGGGCACGATGTAGACGCTGCCCTGGTCGGCAAAGCCCAGACGGCAGCAGTCGCTGTCCTGGATGATCCGGCGGATCTTGGCGGGGTCTGTCACTTCCCGGTCTTTTCTTCGCATGGCGGTTCCCTCCCTGTTTTTGCTTTGCTGCTTTATCTGAAAAATCTTCAAAACCGCAGAATTGCGGTTTTGGTTTGAAAAGCTTTTTGCGCCGCTTTTTCTCGAAAAAGCGGCATCCGTCCTCCAACAAAAACGCCCTCCGGGGGGGCCGGAGGGCGTCGTGGGGCAAAACGGTTTACTGTTCCTCGATGGTGGAGCGCTCCACCACCCAGTCGGCGGCCCGGCGGATCGCCTCGTTGCGGCGCATGGCGCGCAGATCGGTCTTTTCCTTGACCTCCTCCAGCGTCTTTTTGGCCTGTTCTGCCCGCTGGGCCAGCTGGGCGTCCAGCTCGGCGTCGGTGGGGACAAGGCCCTTTTCTTCGGCCAGCTGGAGCAGCGCCATCCGGGCGCGGGTGTTCTTCTCGGCGGAAGCCCGCACCGACTCGGTGAAGCTCTCCCGGGTCTGGTGGGTCCGGGTCAGGAACTGGTCCAGGGTCATCCGCTGCATCCGCAGCTGCTGCTGAATGTTCCCCATCTCGGTGTGGAAGGCGGCCTCCACCAGAGGGCTGGGCAGCTCGCCCTCGGCGGCGGCGGCCAGCTGAAGAATGATGTTGCTCTTGGCGCGGATGCGGGCGTTGGAGCGCTTGCGCTCCTCGATCTGCCCGCGGATGGAGGCCCGAAGCTCCTCCATGGAATCCACCTTGCCCACCTTTTTGGCGAAATCGCTGTTCAGGGCGGGCAGCTGGCGGACGCAGACGTCGTGGACCTTGATTTTGAAGGTGGCGTGCTTGCCGGCCAGCTCCTGCGCGTGGTACTGGGGCGGGAAAGTCACCTCGACATCGAACTCCTCCCCTGCCTTGTGGCCGAGGATGCCCTCCTCAAAGCCGGGGATCATCCGGCCCCGGCCCAGCTCGACGGCCTGGCCGGTGGCGGAGCCGCCCGGGAAGGCCTGACCGTCGGCGTATCCGGTGTAATCAATATGGACGATGTTCCCCTTGACGGCGGGGCCTTTGTGGGGGACCAGCTGGGCCGCGCCCTGACGGCGGCGCTCGATGGTCTGCTCCACTTCCTGATCGGAGGTGGCGGGGGTGGTGAAGCTGGCGGTGAAGCCCTCGGTCTGCTTGAGGGTCAGAGCGGGCCGGAGCGCGACGGTGGCGGTGGCCACAAAGCCCTCGTCCTTTTTGACGCTGATGAGGTCGTAGGCGGGCTCATCCACCGGTTCAAAGCCCCGCTCGGCCAGGGCGGTCTCGTACAGAGCGGGGACGTCCTGATCCATCAGGTCGTTGATGGCGTCGTACCAGAAGGTATGCTCTCCGCGGTCCGCTTCGATCTGGGCGCGGTCGGCCTGACCTTTTTCAAATCCCTTGATGGTGTAGTTGCCCCGGGTGCGCTGGTAGACGGCTTCAGAGGCGGCCTCCAGCTCCTCTGCGGTCGCACTGAAGGTCATTTTGCAGACGCTTGCTTCCGGCGTTTCCACATTTACCAATTTCATAGGATACCCTCCATGTTGCCCCGCATGGGGGCTTTTTTCAAAGTGATACAAAGTTATTATAGCACATACGGCACAAAAGAGGTATAATAAAAACGAAAAAACTCCCTCATTTTGGGGCGGAAGGGCCCGGAGCAGGCCCTCTTTCCCCGAAAAAAGCGCCCCCCTGCCGGGCGCGGAAGGTCGGTTCGATATGCGATTGTTTGACGTTCTGGGGCCGGTGATGATCGGCCCTTCTTCCAGCCATACTGCGGGCGCGGCCCGAATCGGCTATACGGCCCGGAAGCTGCTGGGCGAAGCGCCCCTCCGGGCCGATGTCGGCCTGTACGGCAGCTTTGCCACCACCGGTCGGGGCCACGGCACCGACCGGGCCATCGTGGCGGGGCTTTTGGGGATGCGCCCCGACGACCCCCGCCTGCCGGACAGCTTTGCCTGCGCCGGACAGGCCGGCATGGAGTTCACGATTCACCCGGTGGAGCTGCGCTCGGCCCACCCCAATACGGCGGTGCTCCGGCTGGAGGGCCGGACCGGCCGGAAGCTGGCCCTGACGGCGGCCTCGGTGGGGGGCGGCAGGATCCGGGTCACCGAGATTGACGGGGTGCCCGCTGATTTCGGCGGGGACAGCAACACCCTCATCATCCACAACGAGGATACCCCCGGCTGCATCGCCGAGGTGACGGTGTCTCTGGCCCTGCGGCGGATCAACATTGCCTCGATGCAGGTGTTCCGGGCTGCGCCGGGGAGCTATGCGGTGATGGTGCTGGAATGCGATTCCCACATTCCCCCGGCTCTGGAGCAGCAGCTGGCGCTGGTGCCGGGCATCCGGAAGGTCACCTGCCTGAACGTGGACGAGCCGGAGGAACCGGACGAGCCGGAGGCGTGACGACGCTTTTTAGAGCAATCCCAGAAAATTGCGTGAAGCCTGCCATACACCCGGAATGGGGTCTGGGGCAACAACAGCGACCGCTGCCAGCGGCAGAGGGAGGGAGCTGTTGTTGGCGCCGCGCTCCAATATTTGCAAGGGCGTCAGACCCGCCGCAAATATTGGCTAAGCGCAAGGGGAATAGCCCCCAAATTCTTGCACCCTCAATCGGGCTCCGGGGCGAAGCCCCAGGTTCCTTAAATGGGCGGGTGGCAGCACCGCCGAAGCGCCGCCTGCGGCGGAAACAGCGAGGCGTGTGCTGGCGCAGCGTTCCGGTTTTTTCAAGGGCGTTCGTCCCGCAGAAAAAATCGGCTAAGCGCAAGAGGAACGGGTT
>JAHLFH010000076.1 GCA_018883885.1 Candidatus Faecalibacterium intestinavium
GCGCTCCTTCATGTGGACCTCGGCCTGGAGGCAGGAGGCCCAGGTGCCCCCGATGCCCAGCCAGCATAGGTTGCGGAACCCCTTCTCACAGATCTCGTCCACAATGGCCTCGATCCGCGGCCGCAGGGCCAAGGCCCCCTGTACGCTGGCAATCTGTTTTTCCTCGTCAAATTTCAGCATAGAGTCCTCCTCGGCTGGCGGTTTACTCGCCGACCTTCAGCATCTGATAGTAGTCGTTGTAGATGGTCAGGGCCTCGCCCACATCCTCCTGGAAGAACACATTCTCCTTGTAATCGAAATCCTTGGAGGGGTCGTTGCGGTAGGACTCGGGGGCGGCGGCCACAGCGGCGTCGTTGGGGCAGAAGTAGGGGAATTCCTCCAGGTTCTGGGCCATGACCTCGGGGTCGCAGATATGGTCCAGGAACTTATATGCCAGGTCGGTGTGCTTGGCGCCGGTGGGGATAACATACATGTCAAAGCCCAGCTGCACCGCGTCGTCGGTGAAGGGGGCCACAGTCAGGGGGCTGTCCGCGCCGCCGGTCTCGGCAAAGGCCCAGGAGGCGTTGCCATCATAGGTGAAGGCCACGCTGGCGGTGCCGTTGGTCAGGTTCTGCTCGGCGTTGCCGTAGGCCACCACGTTCTCGTTGTACTTCACCAGCCATTCATAGGCCTCGGCCAGCTCCTCCTCGTTCTCGGAGTTGGGGTCGTAGCCCAGGGCCACCAGGGCCATGGGGAACAGGTTGCGGGCGCCGTCGATGGAGGTGATCTGGCCCTTCAGGGCGGGGTCGATCAGATCGTTGTAGCAGGTAATCTCAATGGGACAGGTTTCGGTGTTGTACACCACATAGATGTAGTTGCCCAGGTAGGGGATGCTGTGGTTGGGGGAGGACCAATAGGCGGGGTTGATGTTGGAAGAGTTCGGGATACGGGACAGATCCAGCTCCTCCACGTAGCCGCCGGCGATCAGGGACTCCATGTAGGCGTCGCAGGTCATGATCAGGTCGTACTGGTCGCCGCCGCCGGAGGTGAGCCGGGTAACGGCGTCGGCGTTGTCGCTCATGTAGGAGATGTTGACGGTGCAGTTGTTGGCCTCCTCAAAATCGGAGACCACCTGGTCGGAGATGTACTGCTGCCACATGTAGATGTTCAGCTCGGTGCTGGCGGCCTCTTCGCCGCTGGCAGTGGTCTCCGTTCCGCCGGCGGGGGACTCCGCAGCAGGCTCGTTCCCGCCGCCGCAGGCGGCCAGGGCCAGAGCCATAGTCAGGGCCAGGATCAGTGCAAGAAACCGTTTCATTTGTCTGCCTCCTTGTGATGTTTGGTTGAGACTGCTTCTATGCCGTATCCGCCGCGTCCTCCCGCGGCGGGGTGGGCCGTTACCGGGCGGCCGCCTTCTCCCTCCTGCGGAGCAGGGCCTTGACGCCGTTGCTCAGCAGCATGGCGGCCACAATCACCAGGATCATGATGGTGGTCAGGGCGTTGACATCGGGAGTGACGCCGGTGCGGTTCATGGACAGGATCAATACCGGCAGGGTGGAGTTGCGGGCGCCGGAGAGCATGTTGCTCATGACCACATCGTCGATGGACAGGGTGAAAGACAGGAAGGCAGCGGACATGATGCCGGGCACCATGCTGGGCAGGGTGACCCGCAGGAAGGTCTGGATGCGGTTAGCCCCCAGATCCATGGAGGCCTCCTCCAGCTCGTAGCCGTCGCCGCTGATGCGTCCCTTAATGGTGACCACCGCGTAGGGGATGCAGAAGGTACAGTGGCCCACCAGGATGGATCCCAGCCCAAGGGACAGGCCGATGTTCATGAAGATGATGAGCAGGGCCACGGCCAGCACGATCTCGGGCACGATGATGGGCACATAGAGCATGCTGTTGATGAAGCGCTTGCCCTTGAACTCGTACCGCTTCAGGCCCAGGGCGCCCAGGGTGCCGATGACCACCGAGATCACCGTGGCCAGCACGGCGATGATCAGGGAGTACCACAGGCTGCCGATGAGGGCGTCGTTCTCCAGCAGTTTGCCATACCACTCTGTGGTGAAGCCGTTCCAGTAGAAGTTGTATTTCTGATCATTGAAGGAGAATACCATCATCACCGCCACGGGGATGTAGAGCACGGTGTAGATGAGGATGGCGTACACATCACCCACAATGCCGAGGCGGCGCTTGCGCCGCTGAGTCTTGGACAGGGCTGCCATGTCACACCACCTCCATGTCTTCCAGCTTGGCGAAGCGGGTGTAGACGAAGATCAGAAGCCCGGTGATCACCAGCAGCAGCACAGACAGGGCCGCGCCCAGAGGCCAGTTGCGGATGGCGCCAAATTGGTTTTTGATAATGTTGCCGATGTAGAGGACCTTGCCGCCGCCCAGCATGTCGGATACGGTATAGATGCCCAGGGAGGGGATGAATACCAGGATCACGGCCGAGAAGATACCGGGGAAGGTGAGGGGCAGGGTGATGCGGAAGAAGGTCTGCCGGGGATTGGCCCCCAGGTCGGAGGACGCCTCCAGCAGGGAGTTCTGCAATTTCTCAATCGTGCTGTACAGAGGAAGCACCGCGAAGGGCAGCATGTTGGTCACCAGTCCCAGCATCACCAGCGGGTCGGTGTAGATGAAGGTGATGGGTTCGCTGGTGATACCCGCCCACTGGAGGAAGGTGTTCACCGGGCCGCTGGTCTGGAAGAGGAGCAGCCAGCTGTTCAGCCGCATCAGGGAGTTGGTCCAGAAGGGGATCATGATGAGCATGATCAGCCTGGAGGCCACCTCCGGCGGCTT
>JAHLFH010000077.1 GCA_018883885.1 Candidatus Faecalibacterium intestinavium
GTCGCCGTACTCGGCGGTGTTGGAGATGGAGTAGCGCATCTTGGAGAAGCCGCCCTCGTTGATCAGGTCGACGATCAGCTTCATCTCGTGGCAGGTCTCGAAGTAGGCCATCTCGGGGGCGTAACCGGCCTCCACCAGGGTATCGAAACCGGCATGGATCAGCTCGCAGACGCCGCCGCACAGCACAGCCTGCTCACCGAACAGGTCGGTCTCGGTCTCCTCCTTGAAGGTGGTCTCCAGAATGCCTGCGCGGCCTGCGCCGATGCCGGAAGCGTAGGCCAGGGCGATCTCCTTGGCCTTGCCGGTGTAGTCCTGCTCCACGCAGATCAGGCTGGGCACGCCGTGGCCCTCCACATACTGGCTGCGGACGGTGTGGCCGGGGCCCTTGGGGGCGATCATGATGACGTCCACGTCCTTGGGGGCGACGATGGTCTTGAAGTGGATGTTGAAGCCGTGCGCAAAGGCCAGAGCCTTGCCCTCGGTCATGTAGGGGGCCACCTGCTTGTTGTAGATGTCGGCGCACAGCTCGTCGGGCACCAGCATCATGACGACGTCGCCGGCCTTGGCGGCTTCCTCAATCTCCATGACCTTGAAGTTGGGGTGGGTCTCGGCGAACTTGGCGGCCTTGGCCCAGTGGCCGGAGCCCTTGCGCAGGCCGACCACGACGTTCACGCCGCTCTCGGCCAGGTTCTCGGAGTGGGCGTGGCCCTGGCTGCCGAAGCCGATCACGGCCACGGTCTTGCCGTCCAGAACGCCCAGGTTGCAGTCGCTGTCATAGTATTTTTTGATTGCCATAATGATGCTCTCCTTTTCTGTTTTCCAGTGAATGGTTTTTCTCGTAAAAGCAATCTATTTTTTCGGCCCGTATCGGGGCGGAAAAGCATATGAGACAAGGGGAAACGCCCTCAGCGGGGGCAGGAAGTGCCGGGCAGGGGCAGCTGGGCCGAGCGAATCTCCTGAGGAGGCTTCTGCATGTGCTGGTGCATCCCGCCCCGCTCCAGGGCGGTGACGCCGGTGCGGCACTGCTCCAGAATGGTATACCCCTCGAACATCCGGAGGAAGGCGTCGATCTTCTCGGGCTTGCCGGTCAGCTCAAAGATCATGCTGTCGGGGGACAGGTCGATGATCTTGGCCTTGTAAATGCTGGCAATCTCCCGCAGCTCGGCGCGGTTGGAGACGTTGGCCGCCACTTTCAGCAAAAGCAGCTCCCGCTGCAAAGCCTTGGCGTCGTCCAGAACAAAGACCTGGCGGGTGACCTCCAGCCGCTCGGTCTGGAGCACAAGCTGCTCCAGCTCCCGCTCGTTGGTGGAAATCACCGTGACGGTAATCCGGCTGACGGTGGGGTCGTTGGTGGCCGAGACGGTCAGACTGTCGATGTTGAAGCCCCGGCGGCAGAACAGGCTGGACACCCGTGCCAGGACGCCGGACTGGTTTTCCACCAGAAGGCTGACCACCTTGCGCTGTACAGTATCTTGCATCCTATTTCTGCCTCCCTCAATCCATGATGATGTCGTTGATGTCGCAGCCTGCCGGGATCATGGGCAGGACCTTCTGGTCCTTGTCGATGACGCACTCGATCCAGGTGGGGCCCTTCCGCTTCATCGCCTCGGCAAAGGCCGTCTGGAATTCGGCCAGGTTCTCGCAGTGATATCCCTTGAGGCCGAAGCCCTCCGCCAGCTTGACGTAGTCGGTTTTGCGGTGGGGGTCGGTCTGGGAATAGCGCTTGCCGTAGAAGCTGGTCTGCCACTGGCGGACCATGCCAAGGACCTGATTGTTGAAGATGACGGTGATGATGGGCAGCTCATAGCTGACGGCGGTGCAGGCCTCGTTGAGGTTCATGTGGAAGGAGCCGTCGCCGGTGAAGTGAACCACCCGCTGCTCCCGCCCGAGGGCCATCTGAGCGCCGATGGCGGCGCCGTAGCCGAAGCCCATGGTGCCAAGGCCGCCGCTGGTGATGAAGCCCCGGCTCTTGGCGTGGCGCAGGTACTGGGCGGCCCACATCTGGTGCTGGCCCACGTCGGTGACATAGACGGCCTCGGGGCCGCACTGGCTGCAAACTTCCCCGATGATCTGGTGGGGCATCAGCCGGGACGGGTCGGCCTTGGGGTGGTAGTCGTGGGCCTGCCAGTCGTGGATCATGGCCATCCAGCTGTCCCGCACCCCCGGCTTGGCCGGCTCAATCATGGGCAGCATGGCCCGCAGGATGTAGGCCGCGTCGCCCACGATGGACAGGTCCACCTCGACGTTCTTGCCGATCTCGCTGGGGTCGATGTCAATCTGGATGATGGTGGCCTTGCTGGCGAAGGTCCTGGGCTTGAGGGCCACGCGGTCGGAAAACCGGGTGCCGATGGCGATGACCACGTCGGCCTCGCTGACGGCCCGGTTGGCGGTGTAGCAGCCGTGCATACCGATCATCCCCAGATTGAAGGGGTCCCCGTAGGGGATGACCCCGGCGGCCATCAGGGTGTAGGTGGCCGGGATGCCCGCCTTGTGGACCAGATCCCGCAGGGGCTGGCAGCTGGCCGCGCTCCGCACGCCGCCGCCGAAGTAGATCAGGGGCCGCTCGGCGCCGTTGATAATCTCGGCGGCCTGGGCCACCCGCTCCTCGTCAAAGGTGGTCACGGTGCGGATCTGCTCGGGCTGGCGGTGGGTGAATTCACACTTGTTGGAGGTGACGTCCTTGGGGATATCCACCAGAACCGGGCCCTTGCGGCCGCTCTGGGCAATCCGGAAGGCGGCCCGCATGGTGTCGGCCAGATCCTCCACCCGGCGGACGGTGAAGTTGTGCTTGGTGATGGGCATGGTGATGCCCTCGATGTAAGCCTCCTGGAAGCTGTCCCGGCCCAGCAGGCTGGTGCCGACGTTGCCGGTGAAGGCAACCATGGGGATGCTGTCCATGTAGGCGGTGGCGATGCCGGTGACCAGATTGGTCGCGCCCGGGCCGCTGGTGGCCAGGACGACGCCGGTCCGGCCGGTGGCGCGGGCATAACCGTCCGCCGCGTGGGAGGCGCCCTGCTCATGGGCCGTCAGCACATGGGTGATCCGGTCCGAATTTTTGTACAGTTCATCGTACAGGTTCAGCACAGCGCCGCCGGGGTAGCCGAAAATTGTATCGACGCCCTGCTCGCAGAGCACCTCGACAAAAATTTGAGAACCATTCAGCAGCATGATCTGTTTCTCCTCTCTGTTTTCTGAGTAATGGGGCGGAACAGGGAAGCAGATAAAGAAAAAAGCCTTTGTCCCCTGTAAATCAAGAGACAAAGACCTTTATATAAGCTCTCTGCGGTACCACTCTCGTTGGCACGGCATTCTGCCGCGCCCGCTCGCAGGCCTCAAACAAGGCCCTGCACGGTAACGGGTGCAACCGACGCTGCTTAGAAGGCCAGGGCCCTTGGGCAGGCTGCTCCGGGAGGACTTGGCGTATGGCGTGCTGCTGCCTCGCAGCGCCCGGCAGCTCTCTGGAAAACAGGGGCCATACGTTACTTTTTCCCTTCAGCGCATTTCCATTTGCTGCAATTTACTATACTAAAAAGAACCGCTTTTGTCAATCAATACTTTTCTATAAGAGTAGAAACTACAAGATGAAAAACATTTGTTATCTCTTGCAGGAACCGGGGGCGGGGGATATACTGGTACAGACGGTAAATTCCTGCCCGGCGGGCAGACAACGGGACTACAAATCACAAAGGAAGAAAGTAGAATGAAACGGAACGAATGGAGCGCCCGGCTGCACGGGCTTGTGATCTTTCGCGGCCTGCTGGCCGACCCTGTGGTAAAGAAGCTTCTGGCCCTGACGGAGGGGCCCGCCGCGGTGGAGGGGCTGGCCGACCGGGCGGCGGAGTTTGAGGCGGCCCTCTTTGAGACCACCCCCAATTGGAGCAAATACCTCGCCGGCGCGGTGCTGGAGAGCGAAAACATCTGCGTCCGCCGCTGGGCCCACGGCCAGCACCCGCCCCTGCTGGAAGAAACCCTGCGGGCCGAGCTGGACTTTTTGCAGCGGCTGTGCGGGCTTTCACTGGACGAGCTGCTGGCGGAGCTGCCCGAAGAAGACCGGGCCGCCCTGGCCTTTCTGCCCCGGTGGGAGACGTCCCCCACCGAGCTTGCGGCGGCGTATCTCCAGCGGCTGGGCGAGGTGGGCCGCAAGGGCTACGGAATGTTCGCCAAGCACCATGTGTTCACGGTGGACGAGGGCTGTCTGGTGCCGGTGAAATATCCCGACCCCCAGCGGCTGAGCGAGCTGCCGGGCTACGAGAAGGAGCGGGAAAAGGTCATCGCCAATACAAAGGCCCTGCTGGCCGGGATGCCCGCCAACAACGTCCTGCTCTACGGCGACGCGGGCACCGGAAAATCCAGCGCGGTGAAGGCCATCGCCAATGAATATGCCTCCGAGGGGCTGCGGCTGGTGGAAGTGAAGAAAAACCAGCTCTATCAGATCCCCGATTTGATGGACAGCCTGGCGGCCAACCCCCTGAAATTCATCCTTTTCATCGACGATTTGAGCTTCACGGCCAACGACGACAACTTTGCGGCCCTGAAAGCCATTCTGGAAGGCAGCGTGGGGGGCCGGGCGAAGAACATCGCGGTCTATGCCACCTCCAACCGCCGCCACCTCATCAAAGAAACCCTCACCGACCGCACCGGCGACGACATCCACGAGGCCGACACCCGCCAGGAGCTGATGAGCCTTTCGGCCCGGTTCGGCCTGACCATCACCTTCCAGCGGCCGGAGAAGGCCCGGTTCGAGGCCATCCTCACCGAGCTGGCCCGGCAGTATGGGGTGCAGATGCCGCTGGACCAGCTCATCGTCAAGGCCGAAGCCTTTGCGATCCGGGCCGGCGGGCGCAGCCCCCGGGTGGCCCGCCAGTTTATCGAGCAGTGCAAGGCGGGGGTCCAGAAATAAGGGAAGAAACTGCCCCACAAATAGCGGAACAAACAAAGAGGCTCCCGCCGCAGAAATGCAGCGGGAGCCTTCATTTGTGCATCCGGCGATGGGGCAAAGAGGGTTAATTCCGGACCGCAATGCACTCGATTTCCACCTTGGCGCCCTTGGGAATGGCGGCCACCTGGACGCAGCTGCGGGCGGGGTACGGCTCGGCAAAGGCTTCGGCGTAGACGGCGTTGACGGCGGCGAAGTCGTTGATGTCCGACAGGAAGATGACCGTCTTGACGACGTTGGCCATCGAGAGGCCAGCCTCGGCCAGAATGGCTTTCAGGTTTGCGAGGCTCTGGCGGGCCTGGGCCTCAATGGTGTCGGCCATAGCCCCGGTGGCGGGGTCTACGGGGATCTGGCCCGAGACAAAGACCATGTTCCCCAGGTCAATGGCCTGGCTGTAAGGGCCGATGGCGGCGGGGGCGTTGGCGGTAGAGATGACGTTCATGGATAACACTCCTTTTCCGGTTTTTTACAATGGATTTTTAATTGGCCCGCTCGGTGACCAGCTGGAACCCGGCTTTGGTCAGCTCGGCGCGGATCTGCTCGATCTGGGCGGCGTCGCGGGTTTCCAGGCCCAGTTTCAGGAAGCAGCTGGCGATGGGCATATTGGGGTCGGAGCCGTCGTACTGGACCGAGACCACATTGCCGCCGCATTCCGCCACGATTTTGGACACCAGGGTCAGCTGGCCGGGCTTGTCCTCCAGGGCAATCATGAGGTTGGCCTTCCGGCCGCTCATGACAAGGCCGCGGGTGATGACCCGGTTGAGGATGTTGACGTCGATGTTGCCGCCCGAGACCAGGCAGACCACCTTTTTGCCCTCGATGGGCAGCTTGTGGAACAGGGCCGCCGCAACGGACACCGCGCCCGCGCCCTCGGCCACCAGCTTTTGGTTCTCCATCAGGGAGAGGATGGCGGCGGCGGTCTCGTCCTCGCTGACGGTGACCACCTCGTCCACATACTTCTCGCACAGCTCATAGGTCAGCTCGCCGGGGGTCTTGACCTGAATGCCGTCGGCGAAGGTGGAAGCGGTGGGCAGGGTCTGGTATTTGTGCTCCTGCAAGGAGACGTACATACTGGGAGCGCCGGCGGCCTGGACGCCGTAGACCTTGACCTGGGGCTTCAGGGACTTGATGGCGAAAGCCACGCCGGAAATCAGCCCGCCGCCGCCGATGGGGACGATCACCGCGTCGAGGTCGGGCAGCTGGTCCAGAATTTCCAGCCCGATGGTGCCCTGCCCCGCGATGACCAGCTCGTCGTCGTAGGGGTGGATGAAGGTCATGCCGGTCTCGGCCTGAAGCTCCACCGCCTTGTCGTGGGCGTCGTCGTAGGTGCCGGGCACGAGGCAGACCTCAGCGCCCAGGTGCTTGGTGCTCTCCACCTTCATGATGGGCGCCCCGTCCGGCATGCAGACGATGCTCTTGATCCCCATCCGGGTGGCAGCCAGGGCCACGCCCTGGGCGTGGTTGCCCGCCGAGCAGGCGATAACGCCCCTGGCCCGTTCTTCGGGGGAGAGCTGGCTGATTTTATAGTAAGCGCCCCGGACCTTGAAACTGCCGGTGGCCTGCAAGTTCTCGGTCTTGAGGTAAATCTGGCAGTCACTGGCCAGGCGGGGGGCTTCGATCAGGTCGGTTTTCCGGGCGACGTCTTTGAGGACAAAGGCGGCGTGGTAGATCTTATCCAATGAGAGCATATCGGAACACTTCCTTATCCTGAAAAATCATCCGGACAAGGTGGGGCCTGCCCGCCCAAAACCCGCCCAAACAAAGAAGCGGCCCCTGCTTTTGGGCCGGTGCGGTCACGCGCACAGACGCGAAAGGAAAGGCCGCTTGCTCCCGGCGGGTTCTGCCGGATGCTTCCTAGTATAAGATACCAATTTTAATTTGTCAAATGAAACGGATTCATCACAGACGAGACCGAAAGCGGAAAAATCTTCTTTACAATTATATCGGATTCCGATATAATGAAGCTGGATATATCGGAAGGCGATATAGAAAGGAGAGAACGGGCATGAGCGAGACTTCGGCGCTGACCGAGGCGGTGTTTTATATCCTGCTCTCGCTGGACCAGCCGCGCCACGGATACGGCATCATGCAGGAAGCGGCCCGGATGAGCGGGGGGAGGGTGCATCTGGCGGCGGGAACCCTGTATGGCGCGCTGAACACCCTGAGCGGCAAGGGCTGGATTGAGGCCGCATCGGTGAATGCGGACAGCCGCCAGAAGAAATACTGCCTGACCCCGGCGGGGCGGGCAGCGCTGCGGCAGGAGCTGACCCGGCTGGAAGAGCTGGTCCGGAACGGGCGGGCGGTGCTGGGCGAAACGGGGAACAAGGAGGGCGAGGAAGAATGAGCGAAGCGCTAAAGAACCGAAAGACGGTCTGGAAAACTTTTTGGCTCTGGCAGTACGAAGAGGAAGAAGCCTGGCTCAACCAGATGGCGGCCGAGGGCTGGGTGCTGGAAGAAGTGCATTTCTTCCGGTATGGGTTCACCCGCTGCCAGCCGGGGGAATACATCCTCCGGCTGGAGATGATGAACGGCAGCCCTGCGATGGATGAAAACCAGGAATATATCTGGTTTGTCCGGGGCACCGGGGCGGAATATGTCGGCAAACTGAAAAACTGGGTCTACTTCCGGAAAAAGGCGGCGGAAGGGCCCTTCGAGCTGTTTTCGGACCTGGATAGTCGGCTGGCCCACGTGGAGCGGGTGCTCTGTCTGGCGGCGGTTCTCTTCGGAGCGATGGCGCTGAACTTTTTGCTTTACCTGAACAGCGTTTTTATCGGGCGGGGATCGCTGGAAGAACTGACCTTTGAAGCGCTGCCGCTGCTGGCCCTGAGCGCGGCGATGCTTTTCTGGATTGGGCGCGGGTGCCGGAAACTCTGGACCCTGCGGAAAAAGCTCAAGGAAGAGCGGAGACTGAGAGAATGATTTTTAAACCCGCCCACCCGCCCTTTTAAGGTTCCCCCGGGCCTGCGGCCCCGCCCCCTTGGGGCTCTATGCGGATACCGGCTGCCTCTTCGGTCAGGTACTGCGGGCCTCAAAAAAGGGGGGCCGGGGGCTTGCCCCCGGGTTCCTTAAAAGGAAGGGAGGGGGGCATTCAGATGAAAAGACATAAGCCTGCCCGAACCTGAAACTGTGGGAACTATGGCCCCCCCGACCGGTCGCCGTCCGGATTTGCCCGTCTGTCTCCGCCAAGGCAGCCCTCCTCTTGCGCTTAGCCAATATTTGCGGCGGGACGAGCGCCCTTGCAAATATTGGAGCGCTGCACCAGCCCCGCCTCGCTTCATCCGCCGCAGGGGGCGCTTCGGCGGCGCTGCCACGCGGTCCGCAGTGGCGGAGCCAGCCGTTCAAACCGTCCGGCTTCCTCAGACCGTTCAGGGTACGTCCGCAGCCGCTGACCGCCGCGACGGAAACCCCACGGTTTCCACAAAAGGTACCCCGCGGTAAAAAAAGGCAGCCGCCGGACGTGAAAATCCGGCGGCTGCCCTGGCTGATTGTGTCGGGTTTACCCCAGCGCCTCGAGGATGGCGTCGCCCATGCCCGAGCAGGACAGACAGGTGCAGCCCTCGCTCATGTTGTCGGCGGTGCGCAGCCCCTTGTCCAGGACCGCCCCCACCGCGTTCTCGATGGCGTCGGCTTCCTCGGCCATCCCGAAGCTGTACCGCAGCATCATGGCCGCCGAGAGGATGCAGGCCGTGGGGTTGACGATGTCTTTTCCCGCGATGTCGGGGGCGGAGCCGTGAATTGGCTCGTACAGGCCCCGGGTGCCCTCGCCCAGAGAGGAGGAGGGAATCATCCCGATGGAGCCGGTAATCATGGAAGCCTCGTCCGAGAGGATGTCGCCGAACATATTTTCGGTGACGATGACATCGAACTGGGCCGGGTTCTTGACGATCTGCATGGCGCAGTTGTCCACGAACATCTCGCTGTATTCCACGTCGGGATATTCGTCCTTGAGCCGGTGCATGACGCTCCGCCACAGGCGGCTGGTGTCCAGGACGTTGGCCTTGTCCACGCAGCAGAGCTTCTTGCGGCGCTTCTGAGCCGTCTCAAAGCCGATCCGGCCAATCCGCTCGATCTCATGCTCCGAATAGGGCATCTGGTCCACGGCCTGCTTTTCGCCCGAGGGCAGGGTGTCGGTGCGGTGCTCGCCGAAGTAGACGCCGCCGATCAGCTCCCGCACGATGATGAAGTCGATCCCCTTTTCCACGATCTCGGGCTTCAGGGGGCTGGCCGGGGCCAGCTGGGGCCAGATTTTGGCGGGGCGGTTGTTGGAGTAAAGGCCCATCCCGGCCCGCAGCCGCAGCAGGCCCTTTTCAGGGCGCTTTTCGCCCGGCAGGCCCTCCCACTTGGGCCCGCCCACCGCGCCCAGCAGGACGCTGTCGGCGGCCAGGCATTTGTCCAGCTCGTGCTGGGGCAGGGGGTCGCCGTATTTGTCGATGGCCTCGCCGCCCATGGCGGCGTCGATGTATTCAAACTGATGGCCGTATTTTTCGGCGATCCGGTCCAGCACCCGCAGGGTCTGTTTCACGATCTCGGGGCTGGCGCAGTCGCCCCAGATGACGGCGATTTTCTTTTCCATTGGTGGTTCCCCCTTTTTGGCTCAGCGGCCGGCCTTGGCCTTGATGGATTTCATCAGTCCGCCTGCGGCGATGATTTCCTGAATGAAGGGCGGGAAGGGCTCGGCCTGGAAGGTTTTGCCGGTGGTCTCGTCGGTGATGACGCCGGTGTCAAAATCCACCCTCACCAGGTCCCCGGCGGCGATGGCGTCGGCTGCCTCGGGGCACTCCATGATGGGCAGGCCGATGTTGATGCTGTTGCGGTAGAAGATTCGGGCAAAGCTCTTGGCGATGACCACCGAAATGCCGCTGGTCTTGATGCACAGGGGCGCGTGCTCCCGGGAGGAGCCGCAGCCGAAGTTCCAGCCTCCCACCATGACGTCCCCGGGCTGGACCTTCTTGACGAAGTCGGCGTCGATGTCCTCCATGCAGTGGGCCGCCAGCTCTTTGGGGTCCTGGGTGTTCAGGTGGCGGGCCGGGATGATGACGTCGGTGTCCACATTGTCCGGATATTTGAAAACATGACCTTTTGCGTTCATTGGTTGACGCTCCTTTCCTGTTGGGTGCGGCTCAGACGGTGCGGGGGTCGGTGATATAGCCGGTCAGGGCCGAGGCGGCCGCCGTGGCGGGAGAAGCCAGGTAGACCTCGCTCTTGACATGGCCCATCCGTCCCACAAAGTTCCGGTTGGTGGTGGAGACGCACCGCTCTCCCTCGGCCAGGATGCCCATGTATCCGCCCAGGCAGGGGCCGCAGGTGGGGGTGGAGACGATGCAGCCCGCGTCGATGAAGGCCTCGGTCCAGCCCCGGAGGATGCACTCTTTGTAGACCGCCATAGTAGCCGGGATGATGATGCCCCGGACGCCCTTGGCGATCTGCTTGCCCTTGAGGATGTTGTAGGCGGCCTCCATGTCCTCGAGGCGGCCGTTGGTGCAGCTGCCGATCACCACCTGGTCGATTTTAATTTCCCTGCCCTCCGAAGCGGGGTGGGTGTTCTCAGGCAGGTGGGGGTAGCTGACGGTGGGCTCGAGCCTGGACAGGTCGATCTCGATGACCTGCTCATATTCGGCGTCGGGGTCGGCGGCATAATAGACCGGCTGGCGCTGGCTGCGGCCCGCAAGGTAGGCTTTGGTCACCTCATCCACCGGGAAGATGCCGTTCTTTGCCCCGGCCTCAATGGCCATGTTGCAGACGCAGAGGCGGTCGTCCATCGAGAGGCTGGCCACGCCCGGGCCGGTGAACTCCATGGACTTGTAGAGTGCGCCGTCCACCCCGATCTTCCCGATGATGGAAAGGATCAGGTCTTTGCCCGAGACCCGGGGCTGCAATGCCCCGGTCAGGACGAACTGGATGGCGGCGGGGACCTTGAACCAGGCCATGCCGGTAGCCATGCCCGCAGCCATGTCGGTGGAACCGACGCCGGTGGAGAAGGCTCCCAGGGCGCCGTAGGTGCAGGTGTGGCTGTCGGCGCCGATGACGCAGTCGCCTGCGGTGACGATGCCTTTTTCGGGCAGCAGGGCGTGTTCGATGCCCATCTGGCCCACGTCGTAGAAATTCAGGATGTCGTATTTGTCGGCGAACTCCCGGCACTGCTTGGACTGGGCGGCGCTCTTGATGTCCTTGTTGGGGACGAAGTGGTCCAGCACGATGGCGATGTGCTCCTTGTCAAAGACCTGGTCAAAGCCGGCCTTCTCAAACTCGTTGATGGCCACCGGGGTGGTGATGTCGTTGCCCAGAACGATGTCCAGCTTGGCGTTGATGAGCTGGCCCGCCTTGACCTCCGGCAGGCCGGCGTGGGCGGCGAGGATTTTCTGTGTGAGGGTCATTCCCATGGTGCGCTCTCTCCTTTGTTGGCGTTATTTCGAGGGTGGGTTATTTTCCGTTGATGGCCGAAAGCAGGGCCATTGTGCCCGAGACGATGATGTCGGTGTCGGTGCCTGCGCCCCAGGTGGTGGTCCCGTCGCCCCAGACCAGGCTGACGTAGGAGGCCGCCCGGGAAGTGGAGCCGCCGTCCAGGCTGTGCTCGGAATAATGGTCGAGGTGGAAATCCATCCCGGTGGCGCTCTGGATGGCGTTGGCTACGGCGTCCAGACGGCCGTTGCCGATGGCGACCACCTCTTTCCGCTGGCCGTTCAGCTCCAGGGTGACGGTGGCGGTGATGCCGTTCTTCTGGGCGTAGTGGACCTCGGCGATGTCCAGGGGCTTGCGCCGGTTGAGGTATTCCTTCTCAAAGATTTCGCAGACTTCGGCGGCGCTCAGCTCCTTGTGGCTGCGGTCGGAAACCGACTTGACCTTGTAGCCCAGGGCCTCCCGCATCTTGGGGGGCAGGTTGTAGCCGTAGTTCTGCTCGAGGACAAAGCCGATGCCGCCCTTGCCGCTCTGGCTGTTGATCCGGATGACGTCGGCGTCGTAGGTGCGGCCGATGTCGTGGGGGTCCACCGGGATATAGGGGCAGGTCCAGCGGTGTTCGCCCTTTTCCTTCCGGTAGGCCATCCCCTTGGCGATGGCGTCCTGATGGCTGCCCGAGAAGGCGGCAAAGACCAGCTGGCCTGCGTAGGGGGTCCGCTCGTAGATGTGCATCCGGGTCACCCGCTCATAGGTCTCGCAGATGGCGGGCATATCGGAAAAGTCGAGTTTCGGGTCGACGCCGTGGCTGTACATATTCATAGCCAGGGTGACGGCGTCCACATTGCCGGTCCGCTCGCCGTTGCCGAACAGGCAGCACTCGATCCGCTGGGCCCCGGCCAGGACGGCCAGCTCGGCGCAGGCCACGCCGGTGCCCCGGTCGTTGTGGGGATGGGTGGAGAGGATGACGCTGTCCCTATATTTCAGATGGTTGGAGCACCATTCGATCTGGTTGGCGTAGATATGGGGCATGCTCATTTCCACCGTAACCGGCAG
>JAHLFH010000078.1 GCA_018883885.1 Candidatus Faecalibacterium intestinavium
TATAAGAGACAGGCCTCAGCCTCGCCCCGGGCAGCAAGGCCGAGGCGGGCACACCCCTTCTCCAGCTTTCGGACCCGGCCCTCACCCGCCAGCGCGAGGCCGCCGAAGGGAGCCTGCGCTCGGCTCAGCTCTCTCTGGACAGCGCTCAGAAACAGCTGGACGCCTGCACCATCACCGCCCCCATCAGCGGGGTGATCGTGGCCAAGAACGCCAAGGCCGGCGAAACCGTCCAGACCGGGGGCGGCGCCGCTCCCCTCTGCATCATCTATGACCTGCGCTGGCTGGAGCTCTCTCTCAGCGTGGACGAGCTGGACATTCTCTCCCTCTCGGCGGGGCAGACCGTCGCCCTGACGGCAGACGCCGTCCCGGGGCAGAGCTTTTCGGGCGTGGTGACCAGCGTCCTTCTCACCGGCTCCGCCTCGGGCGGGACCACCACCTACCCGGTGACCGTCCGGGTGGACCAGCCCGGCCCCCTGATGCCCGGGATGAACGCCTCCGCAAAAATCGAGGTGGGGCGGGCCGAAAACGCCCTCGCGGTTCCTGCTGCGGCCCTGGTCCGGGGCGGGTATCTGCTGGTGACCGACACTTCCCCCAGCGCAGCCCGCCCCGCTCCTGGGATGCAGGCCCCGGCGGGCTATGTCTATGTGGCCGTTGAGCCCGGCCTCAGCGACAACGACTTTCTGGAGATCAAAAGCGGCATTCAGGAGACGGACACCGTGGCCTACACCGCCCCGGCCTCCGCTTCCTCCGGGGAGGCGTTCTTCTCCGGGGATGAGTTCGGAGGGCTGCTCTGATGCTGTATGATACCCTCTATCAGGCCTTCCAGAACGTCTGGTCCAACAAATTCCGCGCCATCCTCACCATGCTGGGCATCGTCATCGGGGTGACGGCGGTCATGGTCATCGCAGGCCTCGGAAGCGGAATGGCCGCCGCCATGAAGGACAGCTTTTCCTCCATGGGGACCAACCTTCTCACCGTTTCCATCTTTGGCCGGGGCCAGCGGAACGCTTCGGTGGAGGAAATCCTCGCCATCGGGCAGGCCCGCCCCGACCTCTTTTCGGCGGTCTCGCCGGTGGTCTCACTGAACGGGGAGGTCCGCGCCGGGGCCGTGAAGCTCCGGCGGACCACGGTCACCGGCGTCAGCGAGGAATATCTTGGCCTGCAAAGCTACCGGGTCGCCCAGGGCCGGGGTCTGATCTATGCCGACCTTCTGGACCGGAAGATGGTCTGCGTCATCGGGGACTATCTGAGTCGGACCGCCTATGGCGGCAATCCTCTGGGCCAGACCATCAAGGTAGGCCCCCACGCCTTTACCATCGTGGGCGTGCTGGCCCCCAAAGTGACGCAGACCGCCTATCAGGAGGGCAGCGCCGACGACTGCATCTGTCTGCCCTACACCGCCGCCCTCCGGCTCAGCCGCCAGACCACCGCCCCGGCCTACACCGTGGTGTTGGCCGACGAGGGGCAGGCCCCGGCGGCCAAAGCGTTCTTTGAGGCGGAGCTGTACAGAATCTTCCGCTCCCCGTCCAGTTATTATGTCACCAGCCTGAGCGAGCTGCTCCAGACCGCCACCCGAACCATCGACATGGTGGTGGGGGTCCTCACCGCCATCGCGGGAATCTCCCTTCTGGTGGGCGGCATCGGCATCATGAACATCATGATGGTGACGGTTTCGGAGCGGACCCGGGAGATCGGGGTCCGGAAGGCGCTGGGCGCCCGGGAAGGGCTGATCCTCTGGATGTTTGTGGTGGAAGCCGCCGCCACTTCGGCTCTCGGCGGCGCGGTGGGCATCCTGCTGGGGCTGCTGCTCTCGGCAGGAGCGAACCTTTTTCTCCCCTCCCTGCTCCCCGGCATGGCACTGTCCATCCGGCCCACCTTCCAGTCCGGGGCGTCGGCCTTTTTGATCTCGGCGGGAATCGGGGTCCTTTTCGGTTACCTGCCCGCCCGCCATGCGGCCCGGCTCAACCCGATTCAGGCGCTGCGCCACGACTGACGCCCCAACCCCGGACGGGTGCGGCCATTCGCCGGGAAATACCCCGGCAACATTCTTCCAATGCCGTTCTTACCTTGACAACAGTCCGACCTTTCTCGGTTCCCCTTTGCCTCATTTCCCCCAAAAAGGGCGCAAAAAAGCCGCCGGTGCAGCTGCATCGACGGCTTTCTCTGTGATTGGATGGGTTACAGGGCCGGGTATTGGCTGTCGTCCACCGCTTCCAGCCACTCGTTGGAGGCGTCCTCGCCGGGCACCTCGATGGCCAGGTGGCTGAACCAGCTGTTGGGAGCCGCGCCGTGCCAGTGCTTGACCCCCGCCGGGATGTTGACGCAGTCGCCGGGCCTGAGGGCCACCGGCTCCTTGCCCCACTCCTGATAGTACCCCCGGCCTGCCACGCAGACCAGAATCTGCCCGCCGCCCTTGGAAGCGTGGTGAATGTGCCAGTTGTTCCGGCAGCCCGGCTCAAAGGTCACATTGTAGACCCCCACCTGGCTGGTGGAAACCGGAGCCAGATAGCTCTGGCCGATGAAGTACTGCGCATAGGCGTCGTTGGGTGCGCCGATCGGGAACACCATTTCGGCGGCGTGGCGGGCCTTTGCATCCTGCGCAGGGGCGTCCCCGGCCCAGACCTCTTTGGCCATGTTGAAGACTGCCCATGCCTTGGGCCAGCCCGCATAGAACGCTGCATGGGTCACCACGGCGGCAATTTCGGCCCGGGTCACCCCGGCCTTTTTGGCGTTCTCAAGGTGATAGCGCAGGGAAGAATCGGTCACGCCCGAGGCCATCAGAGCCACCACCGTGATGATGCAGCGGGTTTTGTGGTCGATGTCGGTGTTGTTCCAGTTCTCCCCGAAGAGAACATCGTCGTTGTAGTGGGCAAACTCCGGGGCGAACTGTCCCAGAGAATCCCGGCCTGCGGTTTGCACGATTTTTTCCATCGTTCTTTCCTCCCTGTGCTGTAAGCTTCCCGGGGGCGGTTCGGGTTGATAAAACGTCCTTATTCCAGCCGGAGGGCAACCTCGCGCTCCGGTCCGCCGAGGATGCGGGCCAGAGATTCGGCATCCCGGCCCTCGATCCGTCCCAGGCGGGTGTAGCCCCATCGGTTTTCTCCGTAGAAGAGGACCAGGGAGTCCCCGTTGTAGAGCATCAGGTCCCCGGGCCGGGCGGTGAGGTCGGCGTCGTTCCGGGGCAGAGCCTGCGGCAGGGCGCAGACCTTCTCGAAGCCTCCATAGTTCTCCGCCGGGAGGGTCACCGGCCCTTCGGCCAGCAGCTCCCGCAATGCCTCGGCCGCAGCGTTGTTTTCAAGAACAGCGGTCAGCCTGGTTTCTCCGATTTCGATAATCAGCATGGGTTCCTCCTTTGCCGGTTCGGCCAGAGCGGCCGCGGTGTCCTCTTCTGGCGGAGGGAGGGACGCAGCAGGAGCGCCGGTCAGCCGGGACGGCGCTTTTTCCGCGGAGGCCGGGCCTTTCGCTCCGGGCAGGGCCATTCCCAGCGCCCCGGCCAGCAAAAGCCCCGCCAGCGCCAGTCCAAAGACCCGTTTCCGCTTCATCCTCTGCGTCCTCCTTCCGGTTTGGGCCGCCTTTCGGGGCGGTTTCCTTTTTTAGTGTAGTACGGACCGGGGAAAAGCGCAAATACCTGCATTTTATTTCACACCATGCCTTGCGGGCATGGAAGAATCCCTTTATAATAAAAACACAACCCCGCCGCAAAGGAGGCTTCCTCCATGGAATTGAGAGTCCTGCGTTATTTTCTTGCCGTCGCCCAGGAGGGCAACATTACCAGCGCCGCCCGCCTGCTCCATATCACCCAGCCCACCCTTTCCCGCCAGATCCGGGATCTGGAAGAAGAACTGGGGCATCCTCTCTTTGAGCGGAACAGCCACAGCATCACCCTGACGGCGGAAGGGCTTCTGCTCCGCAAGAGGGCGGAAGAAATACTCAATCTGGTCCGGAAAACCGAGGACGAGCTGGCCCAGACCGACAGCGCCCTCGCCGGGGAGGTCTATGTCGGCGCGGGCGAAACCACCGGGGCCCATCTTCTGACCCGGGCCGCCCGCCGCCTGCGGGACCGCTGGCCCGACGTCCATTTCCATATGTTCAGCGGAGACTCCGCCGACGTCTGCGAGCAGCTGGACAAGGGCCTCCTTGACTTCGGGCTTCTTTTCGGCCCGGTGGACGAGAAGAAATACCACTCGCTTCTCCTGCCCCACCGGGACGTCTGGGGGGTGCTGCTCCGGCGGGACCATCCTCTGGCCCAAAAGGCGTCCGTCTGCCCGGAGGACCTGGTCTCCCAGCCCCTGATCGTCTCCCGCCAGACCCTCAGGCGACCCTTCTTCCCTGCCTGGTTTGGCCGGGACGCCGAATCCCTCAACATCGTCGGGACCTATAATCTGGTGTTCAACGGTTCCCTGATGGTGGAGGACGGGATGGGCTGCGCCTTTTCTCTGGCCGGTCTGGTCAACGTTTCCAGCCCTTCAAGCCTCTGCTTCCGCCCTCTGGAGCCGCAGGTGGACGCCCGGATGTATCTCGTCTGGAAGCGGCATCAGGTCTTTTCCAAAGCCGCCGGAAAATATCTGGAAATCCTGCTTTCCAGCGAGGCCCTCTCCGCGGAACAATCCCCGGAATAACCCTATCCAACAAACATATTACAAAGCCGTGCCGCCCTCTCCCTTGTCCGGACAGGCGGCACGGCTTTTATCATCTTTTCTCGGGCGGCACTCCGGCGGCCAGCTTTTCCAGCGGCAGAAGTTCGTCCTCCGCCGCCCCGTCCGGTTCGGAACCGGCCAGCGCCCCCGTCCCCCGGATGAGCAGCGGGTCCATCGCCACGCCCGGTTTAAGCATCTGGCCGGCCTCGGCCAGACGGCGGCGCAGCTCCGCCTCAAATTCCAGATGGAGGCCCTTTCTCTCCAGAAGCTGCCGGAATTTCAGCAGGGTCGTGGCGTCCGGGACGCCGCTCTCGAGGAAGTCCACCCCCATGAACCGGCGCAAAGCGTAACTGTCGTACACGGCTTCTTCCAGCGCAGCCGCCGAAAAGCCAAACCAGTTCTGGAGCAGATACATCCGCAGCATCTTCTCCACCCCCACCGGCGGGCGGCCCCTCCGCCCGCGGGGATAAAAAGGCTCCACCGCTGCGACCCATTCCGCCCAGGGGACCAGCTCGTTCATCTTCTCAAGAAAAATTTCCCGCCGGGTCTTCTTTTTCCGTCTGCTGTATTCCAGATCGCTGAAGGTCATCTGGGCCATGATGGGCCACCCCCGTCGTTTTTTATTCATCCTGTCAAGTTTGCCCGGCTCCGTCCGTCCCGATTCCTCCGGGGCTGCGGCCATACAGGGCGGTGAGATCCGCGATGTTCCGGGCCAGCGCCGGGGTGAGAGCGGCCGCATCCAGCCGCCACCGCCAGTTCCCGCCCAGAGTGCTGGGGGTGTTGATCCGCGCCTGCGCCCCCAGATGCAGCCAGTCGGCCATGGGGATGATGGCGGTATCGGCCACGCTGGAAAGACAGGCGGCAATCATCCCGTCGGTCAGCTGCTCCGGGGCGCAGCGGAGATACCGGCAGGCGAAGGCGACATCCTGCTCCGAGGCGTTTTCCCGCCAGCCTTCGGTGGGGATGTTGTCGTGGGTGCCGGTATAGACGACGCTGTTGGCGGTGTAGGTATGGGGCAGATAGTTTCCCGCCTCCCGGCTGTCAAAGGCGAACTGCATCACCTTCATGCCCGGGTACCCGCTAAAGGACAGCATGGACCGGACTTCCCCGGTCAGATAGCCAAGGTCCTCGGCGATGATCCCCCCGCTGCCCAGCGTCTCGCGGAGCGCCTGGATAAACGCCCGGTCCGGCCCTTTGACCCACTCGCCGCCGTGGGCCGTGGCGCTGCCCGCCGGGATGGAATAATAGCTCTCAAAGCCCCGGAAATGGTCGATTCGCACCATATCATAAATGGAAGCGGCGTATTTCACCCGTCTTTTCCACCAGGCGAAGTTCTCCTGCTGGTGGCGGGACCAGTCATACAGCGGGTTGCCCCAGAGCTGGCCCTCGGCTGCAAAGGCGTCCGGCGGGCACCCGGCAACCCGGGTCAGCCTGAGCTGGCGGTCGGTTTGAAAGAGATCCGGCCGGGTCCAGAGGTCGCTGGAATCGGGGCTGACATAGATGGGCATATCCCCGATCAGGCGAATCCCCCGACGGTTTGCATACTCTTTCAGCGCCTTCCACTGGCCGAAGAAGAAAAACTGCACCGCCTTATAATACCCGGTTTCCTCGTTCAGCCGCAGCCGTGCCGCATCCAGCGCTTCCGGGCGGCGGGTGCGCAGCGCCGACGGCCATTGCTCCAGCCCCACCTGCCCCTGCTCGGCCTTGATGGCCATAAAGAGGGCGTATTCCTCCAGCCAGAAAGCGTTTTCCTCACAGAAGGCATCATAAGCGGCGCAGGGACGGGCCAGCAGACGGCGGGCCGCTTTCCGCAGAATCCCGGGCCGGCCGGTGTACAGGGCGCCGTAGTCCACCGGCTCCTGCGGCTGGGGCGGGGGCAGTTCCGAAGGGTCCAGAAAGCCCTGCTCGGCCAGCAGCCGGAAGTCGATGAAATAGGGGTTGCCCGCAAAGGCGGAAAAGCTCTGGTAGGGGCTGTCCCCATAACCGGTGGGGCCGATGGGCAGAATCTGCCAGTAGGTCTGCTTTGCCTCGGCCAGAAAGTCCACAAAGGCAAAGGCTTCCGGCCCCAGGGTCCCAATCCCAAACGGACCGGGCAGGCTGAACACCGGCAGCAGAATACCGCTTGCACGCATGAGCGCTTCCCTCCTTGGCCGGTTGCTCCTTTGCCTTTGCGGGGCGGGAGTTTTTGTCGGCCTTTGATTCGATTATGAAATAACCCTCGCAAAAAATCAATACAAAACTCCAAGATTTGTGAAAATTGGAGCCGTGGGGGCCGGTGGGTTTGTGCAGAATCCATTGAATCTGGCCCTGTACGCAAAAGCACCGACCCCGACCCTTCCGGGCCGGAACCGGTGCCTTTGCTGCGATGTTGATGGTTTATCCCGAGCGTGTCCGCCCTCGCCGCTCCTGCGGCCGGCGGCCACGCTCTCCCTCCGTTTGAATGGGTTTTCTTCTTCCTTCCCCCTTTCCTCAGCGTTTCCGGGGCCTGCGGTGGTAGAATAAAACCAGCAGGAAAGCGGCCAGCAGAACGACGGCGGCCAAGCCGTAATAGAACGCCAGCGTGCCGGACGAATTTTCCATCTGGTCTGCGCCCGGGCCGAAAGCGCCTCCCCGGTTCGGCATATTTTCCATTTCAGGCGGCTGCTGCCCCTGGCCGCCCCAGCCCTCTGCCGGGAATTCCCCTGTCTCAGACGGAGAAGCATTCTCCAGCATGGCCTGCCAGTCCTGGTCATCCATTAAAATATTGATTTCCAGCACCTGGCTTGTGTCAAAGAGCTTGCTCTCGTATTCCATCCTGACCCCTGTACCCCCTGCCGCGGCGACCAGCTGCGGGGAAAAGACCATGGCGCACAGGCACAGAATGACCAGCAGAAGCATCAGCGCTGCGGCGATTTTTGCGGCGTACCGATTTGCGATCATACCCTCACCCCATATATTCGCCGTTGTAGCTCACGAGGGCGGCGCTGCTCACATCCGGGATGTTCTGGATCTGGTTGACAAAGGCGGTGGAAGCGTCCTTGATCCGCAGCTCCGCCGTCAGCTCAATCCCGGCGGCGGTGACGGTCTTGGCCTTCACGTTGTAGTAGGGCACGCTCTGGGCAAGAGCCTCGTGAACCGCCTGCTCGGCCTGACCATCCGCTTGAGGCAGAGGTTGTTGATCTTCATCTTCTTTTCCAGATGAATGAGCGACAGCCTGCCGTCATACCAGCGGATGCGAAACTTTTCCCGTTTCTGCACCCCGTCCAGCTTTTCCCGCAGGGCCTTGTCACGAAAATTGTCAAAATAAACGCTGCGGATTTGATAGACTCCCCCCGGCCCGACATGGGGGTCCGGCTGCATCACCGCCCGCAGCCTGGATCGCAGGGCCAGGTAATCCCCGCAGGAAACACAGTATTTCAGCTCATGGCGGTAAACGTTTTGTTCAGGCATGGCATCCCTCCGGCTTTCTGATGGTTTTGTGCTGCGGCTATTTTACAGGTCCGAACTAAAGCGGCGCTAAAGACAGCTGTGAACAAAGCGTAAAAAAATCCAGCCTCCCGTCCGGATGGCTGGATTCGTTCTTATTTGAGTGTGACCCGGAAGCCAATTCTTCCGGGGCCCGCCTTGTATGCTTTGATGCTTCCATTGTGTTTTTCGGCAATGGATTTTGCGAGGGACAGCCCGATCCCGAAGCTGGACCCCGCCATCCTCCGCGGCGGAAGAAGCGCAGTCCGGGCCTTGTCAGGATTGCGTCTGGGAATCCAGCCAGGCCACGAACTCCTCTGTGGAATATGTAAAAGCAATCTCCGCCTTGTTCCCGTCCGAAACCAAGAATTCGGTAAGGCCGTATTCTGAGTCTCCGCCGCTCCAATCGTAGGTGTACCCCAGCCGGGTCCAGGGATATTCGCTTTCAAAATAGGAGTACAGGATATTGCCGTCAAACCATTCTTTATACGCCGGGTCTGTGACCTGATTGTACCCGTTTTCCATTTGGGCGGTCACATCGGTCACATAGGCAGGCCGGATCGCCTCCGACGGAGAGACCCAGAACGCGGAAAAGCGGGTGCAGCTGCCATCGTCCGGCATCCCCAGCAGCTGCGCAAAACGCAGATCCCAATCGGTGCTGCCGCTGTTTTCCCGATACCAGTCCAGCATCTCCCCCAGAGAAGTGGCCCAGATGTCACTGTGTTCCAAAAAATCGCCCGGCTCACACGGTTCCCCGTAGTCGTGCCAGGTAACCAGCAGAACCCGCTCTCCTGCTTCGTCCCAGATCACCTGCGGGTCCTGCCCGGTCAGGCAGACCAGTTCCATCACCTCGTTGTCCTCGCTGAACACGGCATCGGCCACGGCGGCCTCCCACAGTTCGTCGTTGGAGAGGTTCGTCTTGCCCCCACATCCCGCCAGAGACAGAAGACTCAGGCAGACCGCAGCCGCCAGAACCATCTTTTTCATACAGCAAAAACTCCCTTCCTGCTGAAACCACCCGGTTTTGACGGCCCCCTGCATCTCCGCGGTACGCCGCGCTGTCCGGGTAATTTTTAATTCGCTTCCGCATTTTAGCGGCATCTTCCCCTGTTCCGATTGCATTCATCCGAGGCGCGGATGGAACGCCCCTGCTGTTCCATCCGTTTCTGCCGTTCTCATGTAGTTTATTATACTTCCATTTTGTGTGCCGCGCAAGGCGGTTTTCCCTGAACGTGGGTAAAACCGTTACACTCCTTGTGTCTTATCCTCACGCCGTACAGCAGGGAGAAACCGGACCTTCGTCTCCTTGCAACCCATTGGCGGGCGCTTTCGCCGTGGAATTCAGCGGGAATATTCCATCCAAGGAGGCCAGGAAGTTGGCCTTCTTGTCGCCGGTCAGGCCCAGCCGGTCGGCCAGCTGGTCCAGGGTGTCGGCGGCAAACAGCCGGATGGTGCCGCCGGTACCGGTCAGGCACTCCTCAAAAAAAGCAGCCGCCCGGGCAAATCACGCCCGGGCAGCTGTTTCGGAAGATCATCCATTTTTTTGAGTTGATTTGCCTTTCCGCAGGATCCCGCGGCGCAGTCACTGCTGCGCCAGTGCCCGCCCGGCAGAACTGCCCATCGGCTTTGCCTTGTGCCGAAGCTCCGGCTCCTGGCGGCTCTTTTCGTAGCAATAGCGGATGATGGCCTGACGGCGGACGATGCCGATGAAGATGCCCCGGTCGTCCACCACCGGGACAAAGTTCTGGCTCATGGCCGCCTCCACCAGCTGATCCATGCTGGTGTTCACGGTGACCGGCTTGTAGTCCCGTTTGTGGGGAAACGATGAAATGGGCACATCCTCCGCCCCCTCGAGGTTGAGGCCGTGGAGGTTTTTCAGCCCCCAGAGGATGTCCCCCTCGGTCAGGGTTCCCACATATTCCCCCTGGCGGTTCAGCATCGGGATGGAAGCGTAGCGGTTGTTCTCCCATTTTTCGAGGGTCTGGCGAAGGGTGAAGTCATCGTAGACATACATCAGGTCCTGTTTGGGTGAAAGAAAAAACAAAATATTCATAACTGATACTCCTGCGATCCATCGGCGCCGCGCTGCGCTGGCACAGCGCAGGCTGTTTTACACCTTCATTTTAGCACTATTGCACAGGAATTGAAATGCCTTTTCGGAAATTTTATCTTTTATTCACAAACGGTCTCTCTGAATTTTTAAAAAATCCGCGCAAAGCGATGCACAGAGCCCTTTTTTGTGCTATACTGTTCTATATAGGATTCTGCCTGTTTTCAGTATAGCGGACGGATATGACAAAACTATGAAAATCCGGCCGGGATTTTCCCGGCCAGAAGGAATCGAACGCCCTATGAGTTCCAAGCAAACCCTGCTGCGGGGCATGGCTCTGGCCCTGAGCCTTGCGCTTCTGGCCGGCTGCCGCCGCCCCGCCGTCATCACCCCGGCTTCTTCTGCGGCGTCCTCCCAGCCGGTGGCTGCGCAGCCGGCCCAGACCCTCGCCATCGCGGTAAACGCCGGGCAGTATAACCCCTATCTGACCTCCAACACCCTGACCGGCCAGAGCGCCGATCTGCTCTTTGAAAAGCTGGTTGTCCTCTCCCCTTCGATGGAGCTGGAGCCGCGCCTGGCCCGCAGCATCGAGACCAGCGGCCTGACGGTGACCCTCACCCTGCGGGAGGGCTGCGTCTTCGCCGATGGGACGCCCATCACGGCGGAGGACGTGGCCGCCAGCCTGCTGGCTGCCAAGGCCAGCGAGCGATATTCGGCCCGGCTGGCCAATCT